>JADCGN010000099.1 GCA_020249005.1 Alphaproteobacteria bacterium | reverse complement strand
CCCCGGCCTGGATGACCTCGACACCCTCCCCGTGGCCCAAGCGTGGGAATTGGCCATGACCAGCACGCCCAAAACACCGGTGGCGTTCATTCATGTAGCAGGCGCGGCGCCCACCGCCTTGCACCTGCGCGTGGCCCCCGGCGTGCAGGCTACGGTGGTGGAAGCCCACCACGCCCTGCCACACCAAACCGGCTGGCAGCACCATGCCACCACCATCGCGCTGGGCGCGGGCGCCACGCTGGAACACAGCGTGCTGCACCTGCTGCCCGACACCGCCGGGCTGGTGCTGACCCGCCGCCAACGCCAAACGCTGGCGCCTGGAGCAACCTACCATGGCACGCTGGGCACCACCGGCGGCGGCTTGGTGCGCAGTGAAATTCACACCCACCTCAGCGCAGGCTGCACCTATCATCTCACCAGTCTCAGCACCGCCCGCGCCAACCAACATCACGACGTCACCCTGCAAACCCATCACGCGGGAGAAGGCAACACGGTGGTCATCAAGCAGCGCAACCTGCAGCTGGATGACAGCCACGCGGTGTTCCAAGGCAAGTTTTACGTGGCGGCAGAAGCCCAAAAAACCAATGCCTACATGCACAACCACACGTTGCTGCTGAACGACCAGGCCCGCACCAGCGTAAAACCCGAATTAGAAATTTATGCCGACGATGTTAAATGCAGCCATGGTGCGGCAACCGGGGGGTTAAACCCGCACCATCTGTTCTACCTGCAGGCGCGTGGGCTGACCGAAGCAGCGGCCCGCGCCCTGCTGGTACAAGGCTATGCCGATGAGTTCCTGGAAGCCTTCCCCACCGCCACCCGCAGCGTGCTGGCGGCGCGGGTGCACGAATGGCTGAATGGTGGCAGCAAGGCCCCGCCCCCGCTCACCGATTTTTCCACCGAATGGCTGGCGCACACCAAGGCTAACCCGGAAGTGCGTGAGGTGCTGCGCGAGTTTGGCGATACGCTCGACCGCCCCCATTACGAGAAGACGTAACCTCCATGAACGACCAGCTGCGCGCGCAATTCCCCAGCCTGCAGGTCCAACCCAACGGCCAGCGGCTGGCGTTTTTGGATAGCGCCGCCAGCGCCCTTAAGCCTCAGGCGGTGATAGACAGCCTCACCGCAACCCTGGCCGGGCCTTACGCCAACATTCACCGCGGACTGTACTTTAACAGCGCCACCACCACCGCCGCCTACGAAGCCGCCCGCACCCGGGTGGGCCAACTGTTCGGGCTCAGCGCCGCCGCCAGTGCCCAGCAGCTGATCTTTACCCGCAACACCACCGAGGCCATCAACCTGGTGGCCCAAAGCTTTGCCCGGCCGCGCCTGCAACCCGGGGGGGCGATGGTGGTGAGCGAACTGGAACACCACGCCAACCTGGTGCCGTGGCAACTGGTGGCCGCCGCCACGGGCGCGGAAATCCGCGTGATTCCGTTGGCCGCCGACCGCCAGAGCCTGGACTTAAGCAACCTGGAAGCCTTGCTGCAGGGTGCCACCCTGGTGGCCATCAGCCAGCTGAGCAATGTGCTGGGGGTGCGCCCGCCGCTGGCCGAGATTGTGCCGCTGGCCAAACGGCACGGCGTGGCGGTGCTGGTAGATGGCAGCCAAGCCGCCGTGCACGGGCCGGTGAACTTGCCCAAGCTGGCCGAGCTGGGCGTGGATTTCTGGTGCATGACCGGCCATAAGCTGTATGGCCCGACCGGGGTGGGCGTATTGTGGGGCCGCCCAGACCTGCTCGCCGCCATGCCCCCTTACCAAGGCGGCGGCGATATGATTGAGACCGTGCGGCTGCCCACTGGCACCACCTTTGCCGCGCCGCCGGCGCGCTTTGAAGCCGGCACCCCCGCCATTGCCGAAGCGATTGCCCTGGGCGCCGCCGCCGCATGGGTGCAAGGTTTGGGCTGGGAAGCGATTCAAGGCCACGAACACACCATGGCCACGCAGCTGAGCCGTACCTTGGCCGACTTGCCGTTTGTGGAAATGTACAGCCCGGCCAACACCGGGATTGCGGCCTTCAATGTGCGGGGCGCCCACCCCGGCGATGTGGCCACGCTACTCGATCAGCAAGGCGTGGCAGTCCGCAGCGGCCACCATTGCGCCATGCCGCTGATGGCAGCCTTAGGCCTGCCGCAAGGGTGCCTGCGCGCCAGTGTGGGCATTTACACCACAACCGCCGATTTAATCCAGCTGCAAACCGCCTTACAAAAAGCCCACCGCCTGTTGGTGGGGTAAGGTTACACCCCATGGAGTTGTTGTTGAGCCTGTTCCCCGCCCTGGCGGCCGGGCTGGTGGCCGGGGCCACGGTGGCCTTACCGTTTGGCCCGATGGGCCAACTGGCCGCCCGCCTGACCGCCGAGCGTCACCGCCGCCAAGCCCGCCAAGTGGCCCTCACCTGCCTGGTCACCGACAGCCTGATGGCGGCGGTGGTGCTGGTCGGGCTGAGCGTTTTACCGATGCCCACGCATTGGGGCATCCACCCATGGGTGTTGGCGGTGATTGGCAGCGCGCTCATCCTGCTGGGCGCCGAGCTGTGGCATACCGCCCCCCACAGCCAACCGGGGCGGCTACCGGGTGGTTTCACCCAACCGTGGCATTGTGCCGCGGCCTACACGCTGTTGCACCCGGGCGCGCTGTTGGCCTTTTCCGCCGCCTTTGCCGCCTTGCATGCCAAGGGCGTGTTCGCCTATGGCGCCATCGACAAAGCGGGCTGTTGGCTGGGCGTGGTGCTGGGCGTGGCCACCATGTGGGTGGCCTGGTTGGCCTTGGTGCACCGCTTGAAGCAAAGCATCGAACCCAGCCGTCTCCGCCTCTTTTTTGCGCGGGGGCTGGCTTTGGCGTTGGGCGTGGGCGGCGCGGCGCTGCTGCTAGAAAGCGGAATCTTCTAATGCCGGTTAAGATTGAAACCGCTGCCGAACTGGCCGCCGACACCGGCCAGCTGCCCGGCAATGCCAGCCTGCAAGACAAGGCCGTGCACGCGTTGCGCCAGGTGATGGACCCGGAACTGCCGCTCAACATTTACGACTTGGGCCTGATCTACGGCCTGACACTGGACGACGCCAACCGCACCGCCACGCTGACCATGACGCTGACCGCCCCCAACTGCCCGGTGGCGGAAGAGCTGCCCAAGCAAGCGCAAGCCGCGGTGGCGGGCGCCACCGGTTACACCACACGGGTGGTGTTAACTTTCGACCCCCCGTGGGACAAAACCAAACTGCCGCTGGAAGCCAAGCTGGCGCTGGGGCTTTTGTAAAGTAAAGGCGGAAAGACGCGCTAAACCGCAGCACGGACCGCCTGGCTGATCGCCTGCAGTTGCGCGTCCATCGCGGCTTGGGTGCGGGCTTCCACCATCACCCGAATCAGCGGCTCGGTCCCGCTCTTGCGCACCAAGGTGCGGCCCTCGGTGCCCAGTGCGGTGTTGGCGCTGGCGATCGCCGCCTGCACGGCGCTGCTCGCCAGCACGGCGGCGGCATCGGTGCCGGCCGGCAGCTTGATGTTTTCCAGCCGTTGCGGCCAGGGTGTAAACAGCGTGGCCAGGCTGCTCGCCGGGCGGCCTTGTTCCTGCAAAAAGGCCAGCACCTGCAGGGCCGCCAACATGCCATCACCGGTGGTGGCGAAGTCGCGGAAGATCAGGTGCCCCGATTGCTCGCCGCCCAGATTGCAGCCGTGCTCGCGCATCGCCGCTTCCACGTAGTGGTCGCCCACCGGGGTGCGGATCAGCTTCAGCCCCATCCCACCCAAAAATTCTTCCAAGCCCAAGTTGCTCATCACGGTGGCCACCACCGCGCCGCCCTGCAGCTTGCCTTGGCGGTGCAGATGTTGCGCCATCGCGGCCAAAATCGTGTCGCCATCCAACACGGTGCCGTGCTCATCGCACATGATCAGCCGGTCGGCGTCGCCATCGAACGCCAGGCCCACGTGGGCGCCGCTGTCCTTCACCAAGGCCGCCACCGTGGCCGGGTGCGTGGCGCCGCACTGGTGGTTGATGTTAAACCCATCCGGCGCCACGCCAGTCTTCACCACCTCGGCGCCCAGCTCCCAAAAAATCCGCGGCGCAATCTTGTAGGCTGCGCCGTTGGCACAATCCAAGGCCACCTTCAGGCCATCGAAACGTAAGTTTCCCGGCACGCTGGTCTTCACGTATTCCATGTAGCGGCCCACGGCGTCTTCCAGCCGCTCGGCCTTGCCCAGGTGGTCGGCATGCGCCAGCTCAATCTGGCCGTTGGTTTCCACCAAGGCCTCAATCGCCGCCACCATCGCGCCGTTGGCCTTAATACCATCGGGCGTGAACAGCTTAATGCCGTTGTCCTCATACGGGTTGTGGCTGGCGGTAATCATCACGCCCACGTCGCAGCGCAGGCTGCGCGTCAGCATCGCCACCGCGGGGGTGGGCAACGGCCCTACCAGCAGCACCGTAAACCCCATGCTGGTGAAGGCGCTCTGCAGGGCGCTTTCAATCATGTACCCACTCAGGCGCGGGTCCTTCCCAATCACCACGCTGGGGGTAGCGTGGCCGCAGCGTTGCTTCACCACCTGCGCGGTGGCCAGCCCAATCCGCACAATCGTACCCGGGTTCAGCACCGCCCCATTGGCGGCCCCGCGAATGCCATCGGTGCCGAAGTATTTGCCTTGCGCCATCAGGGGGGTCCTCTCTCTCGCGTCAGGTGGAATAACGACAGAACGTTTAAGCTTCAACGGCCAGTTTGCTGCCGCGCTTGGGCGCCACCGGCTTCACCCGGCTGGCAGCGGTCACCACCGGCTTGCCCGCCAGCAGATTTTTCACCTGCTCGGCATCCAACGTTTCGTGTTCCAACAGGGCTTCGGCCAGGGTCACCAAATCCTTCTTGTGCTTGGCGAGCAGTTTGGCGCAGCGGTCGTAAGCCTTATCGATGAACGCCCGCACTTCGGCATCCACCTTGGCGGCCATGGTCTCACTGATGTGCGACTTGCTGGAAATATCCCGCCCTAAGAACACCTGGCTCTCCTTTTCGCCGTAGTTCACCGGGCCCAAGGAACTCATCCCCCATTGGGTCACCATCTTGCGGGCCATATCGGTAGCGCGTTCAATGTCGTTGCTCGCCCCGGTGGTCTGCTGGCCGTTCAGGTGCTGCTCTTCGGCAATCCGCCCGCCGAACAACATCGCCAGCTGGTTTTCCAGGTATTCCTTGCTGTAGGTGAACTTGTCTTCACCCGGCAGGCTCATCGTCACCCCCAACGCCCGCCCGCGCGGGATGATCGTGACCTTGTGCAGCGGGTCCTTTTCGCCATCGAGGTACAGCATCGCAATCGCGTGCCCGGCCTCGTGGTAGGCGGTGGTACGCTTAGCACTCTCGGTCATCACGGTGCTGCGGCGCTCGGCGCCCATCATCACCTTGTCCTTGGCCTTCTCAAAATCTTCCATATCCACCAGGCGCTTGTTGGCGCGCGCCGCCATCAGCGCCGCCTCGTTCACCAGGTTTTCCAAATCGGCGCCGCTAAACCCTGGTGTGCCCCGGGCCAGGGTATGGGCTTCCACATTGGCGGCCAGCGGCACTTTTTGCATGTGCACACCCAAAATCTGTTCCCGCCCCTTGATGTCGGGCAGCGGCACCACCACTTGGCGGTCAAACCGGCCCGGACGCAGCAAGGCGGGGTCGAGCACATCGGGGCGGTTGGTGGCGGCGATGATGATCACGCCTTCAGAAGCATCAAATCCGTCCATTTCCACCAGCATGGCATTCAGCGTTTGCTCGCGCTCGTCATTCCCGCCGCCCAGGCCCGCGCCGCGGTGGCGCCCCACGGCATCGATTTCATCAATGAAGATAATGCATGGCGCGTGTTTTTTGCCGGTTTCAAACAGGTCCCGCACCCGCGCGGCCCCGACTCCGACAAACATTTCCACAAAGTCGCTGCCCGACATACTAAAGAACGGCACCCCCGCCTCCCCCGCCACCGCCTTGGCGAGCAAGGTTTTCCCGGTGCCGGGGCTGCCCACCAGCAGCACGCCCTTGGGGATCCGCCCACCCAAGCGTTGGAATTTGTTCGGATCTTTCAAGAATTCCACCACTTCCTGCAGCTCTTGCTTGGCCTCATCCACCCCGGCCACATCGGCAAAGCCCACCTTCACCTTGGTTTCGGTCTGCATTTGCACCCGCGCCTTGCCGAAGCCAAACGGCCCGCCGCCGCCCCGGCCACCACCGGCGCCGCCACCGCCCTGCATTTGGCGCATGAAGTAGATCCAAATGCCGATGAACAGGATCCACGGCGCCCAGCTGAGCAACACGCCCACCACGGGGTTCAGCTCCTGCGGTTCAACCACTTGAATATCAATCTTCTTTTCCCGCAGGGTTTTGATCAAATCCGGGTCGTTCGGGGCGGCGGCCCGGGCGGTGGCGCCGCCGTTCACAAAGTGGCCAATCAGCGTGTTGCCTTCAATCTCCACCTTGCTGAACTGCCCGGCCTCGGCGCGGGTGATAAAGGCGGTGTAAGAAAGCTCATCCTTGCCACCGGCGCTCCCGCCGCCCTGCACCAGCCCCACCAGGAGCAGTACACCCACAAAAATCGCGGCCCAAATGGCCAATTGCTTCGGTTCTAGCTTGCCAAACATGGGGCCACCCTACGGCAGCGGCAGTCAAAATCAAGCAAAATCGGCACCCCTGGGCCCCGCCGGCGGGTTACCCATAAGCCCTTGACACTGCGTATACAGCGCCCCATGCTTGAGCCAGAAGACGCCGCATCCGCGGCCCTCCGCCAGCGGGGGCCGTGCCTCCGCTTCCTGCAACCCCCAGCGCACAAGGAGCGTCTCATGGGGACTCTGAAACTCTTCCTTCGGTTCCCCATGTGGGGGCTGACGATTCTGATCTTCCTGGCCGTGCTGATCATCGCCGCACTGTCGGCCATCAGCCCTGCCAAAGCCGGCAGTTACGGTTGCGGCTATACCCAATGGGGCCAGTATGTTTGCGGGCGGGTCGAACCTACCTGCGAACAAGCCCCCCGGCCCGGCTGCCCCAATTGGGGCAACTGGAACGGTGGCTGGAACAATTCCTACCAACCGCGCCGGCAGCAGTATTGCTGGTGGGAATGGCAATGGGGCCAACGCGTGCAACGCTGTGAATGGCGTTCAGGAGACCTGCTATGAGACTCTTCCTCGCCTTCCTGATGCTGCTCGGCCTGGCCATTCCGGCTCTGGCCCAGCAGCGGGGTTACGATCAGCACCGTCGCCATCAATTCCATGGCGGCGGACAGAACATCCACCCCTACCAGCGCGGTGCCGACATCGTCGGCGCCGGGCGGGTTCAGCCCTACAACAATGGCGGCGGCGGGATTATCTACACCCCGCCGCAGTACCAGCAGCCCTATTACGGGAACGGCTGGAACAACGGGGTCTGGAACGGCGGGCACCATCACCACCGCGGCAACGATGCCGCGTTGGGTGCCCTGGCAGGTGGTATCATCGGCGGGGTGATGGGTGCCATCATCACCAACGAAGCCAACCGCCCGCGGGAAGTTTACCGCGAACGTCCCCGGCGTACCGCAGCTCCTCGCGAAGCCCAACCTTGGGATGACGGCTACAGGCCGATTTCCTTGAACCAATTGCAGCGCGAATTCCGCTGCGATTGGCGGGAAGGCTTCTCCTTCACGCTGTACGGTACCGGGCAGCCGGTCTGGTCGCGACGGGTGTGCCTGTCGCAATCCACAGGGTACATCGCGGCCTTTCTGGCCACCGACAACCAGTTCTATGCCGGTGTACCGGACTAACCATACCGAACTCACGCAACAGAACACCCCGCGCTTCGGCGCGGGGTGTTCACCGTTGTTGACCAGTTATTTGGCCGCGGTGGGGCTCACGCCGGCCGGGGCATCGGCATAGCTGATGGTGGCGGCCTTGCGCAGGTCACCCAGGTAGCCTTGCACCACGCTTTGGGCCAGTTCCTCACGCAGTTGCGGGGCCACTTGCTCCAGCGGCGGGACGTACTTGTCGTTGCGGTCTTCCACCAGGATCACGTGGTAGCCGAATTGGGTCTTCACCGGGGTCTTGGCCACGGTGCCCACCGGCGTGCTGAAGGCCACGCTGGCAAACGCCGGGATCATCGCCTCGCGGCGGAACCATCCCAAATCGCCGCCTTCCTTGGCGCTCGGCCCGGTGCTCTTTTCCTTGGCCAATTGGCTGAAGTTTTGCGGCGTGGCGATCGCGATCAACGCATTGGCCTCGGCTTCGCTCGGCACCAAAATGTGCTTGGCTTTCACCGCCGGGAACGCCAGCTGCGGCTTACGGGCTTCATACGCCCCTTGCACGGCGGCATCGGTCACGGTTTCACTGATTTTCCGGGCCATCACGGCATCGGCCTGCAGCTGCAAGGTCATCAGCTTCAGCCGCTGTTGGTAGTCGGCGTCCTTCTCAATATTCAGCTTCTTGGCTTCTTGCGAGACCAACTCCTGGTCAATCACCCGGTCGAGCAATTGCTTGCGGATTTCCGCCTCACGGCCTTGCAGCAGGTTCTGCGGAATTTGCGCCAGTTGGTCGCTGATCCGGCTTTCCTTAATCGCCGCGCCGTTCACGGTGGCCAAGGTGGCCCCGCTGCCGCTGTCTTCGCCGCCGCACGCCGCCAGCATCGCTGCCAGGGCGACCCCGCCGGCAAAAGAAATAAATGTCTTCATTTTCATTGTATTGCCTTTCTTTTCTCCGCTCTCCGGCCCTGCCAAGGAACTTGACAACGCCCCGCCGATTGGGGCAAACCTGCCCGCAATGCCGCGCCGCCGCAACCCTTCTGCCACGCATCTGGGCACCGATTCACCACCCCATGCCAGCCCGGCGTAAGTTGAACTTGACGCGCCCCGAAGGCCCACGCACCCTGCCTTAAAATGCCCCAACACATCCGCTTGCCCGCATGACCCCGCAACAACTCCGCGCCTGGTGGAACCACCACCTCACGCTCTCGGTGGCCTTCACCGAAACGGGCGGCGTGCACACGCTGCGGCTGCGTGCGGCTTGGTTGGTGTTTGTGGCGGTGTTTGCCGTTTCCGGCTGGGTGGGGATG
>JADCGN010000098.1 GCA_020249005.1 Alphaproteobacteria bacterium | reverse complement strand
GGTTATCCCCACCGTGGCTCCCTATACCCTGCCCCCCTTGCTGCCGTTGTTGCGGCAGCGCTACTCGGCATTAAGCTTACAAATTCGTGAGGCGCAAACCCATACCCTGGTGAGCGAGCTGCTCGAGGCCAAGCTTGATGCCTGCCTGGCAGCCCTGCCGCTAGACCACCCCGACCTTGAAATTCTCCCGTTGCGAACCGACCGTTTTCTGTTGGCAGTGCCCACTGGCAGCCCCCTTGCGCGTCAACGGCGGCTCACGCCAGAGGCCCTGCAGAATCACCCGCTACTCTTGCTGGAGGAGGGACACTGCCTACGTGATCAAGCCCTCGCCGTCTGCCGGCTGCAGCCCACACAGAGTGCCGCTATGCTGGGCGCTGCCAGCCTAACCACCCTCATTCAGCTGGTGGCCAACGGGCTTGGCATTACTCTGCTCCCTGAAATTTGTACCCAGCAAGCCCTGCCACCGGGGGTAAGATTGCTGCATTTCCGCGCCCCCGCCCCCACCCGCACGCTTGGGCTGGCCTGGCGGCGCTCCTCGGCCCGCAAGGCCGAGTTCACGTTGTTGGGGCAGGTGCTGCAAGAAGCCTGGCGCACCAAAGCTTCTTAAAAAAATCTTGCGAAAATGGTGGGGCTGTCAGTACTCCCACCACCTTGCGCACGCCTCGTGTGCACTGGCGCGCACCGGCTAACGCTTTTAGCTCTTGATACATCTGCAGGCGGTAAACCCCCTGCCCCCCCCTTTTGGGTAATTTTCCTGCGGAAAAATGGTGGGCGGCACAGGATTCGAACCTGTGGCCCCTACCGTGTGAAGGTAGTGCTCTACCGCTGAGCTAGCCGCCCGTTCTTGATGAACGTGCAGGCCTTATAGGCGAGGCCCTAGACGCTGGCAAGCCCCCCGCCCGAGACTTTTTGCGGTGGTTGACAAGCCCGCCCAAACCCCCTAACAACAGGGCCGGTCTGGTGGGATACCCAAGTGGCCAAAGGGGACTGACTGTAAATCAGTTGTCATCGACTTCGAAGGTTCGAATCCTTCTCCCACCACCATTTGCCTGATATCAGACAAATATAATTATTTTTAAATTCAATTCTATAAATAAGTATTGAATTGTAAAACCACATCACATATGGTCTTTATGTTAGGCATCTCATGTACCGTTTAAAAAGCTTGTTGGTGACGGTGACTGCGCCACCAAGGCTGTCTCGGGTAATCCGTGAGATTAGATTCTGGATTAGTCTCCACGCTCATGCCGACAGCTAGTTGGTAGGGTAACGGCCTACCAAGGCGAGCAAGGCCCCCTGCTTCGGCAGGGGGTTGTTTTTTATCTAGTTGTACCTTTTGTGGAGAGGTTTGGTTTGAATAAATGCTAACTTGAACCACCATTTGTGTCCCCTTGGGGGCTTACTCAGGAAAAAGAGAAGGAACGCCAATCCTTCTCCCACCACCACTTTCCCTTATTAAGCGTGCACCAGCAACGCAAACTGCTTCTTGCCGCGCTTGAGCAGGTGATACCTGCCATACTTGGCGTTGGCAGGCGTGAGTTCCAGCGCCTCGTCGCTCACCACCACGCCGTTATGCTGAATCGCGCCCTGCTTTAGGAAGTCGCGGGCTTCGCGCTTGCTGGCGACCAAACCCGTGAGTATGAGGGCTTCCAACAATGACTGCGCAGGGCCGTTGGCCTGCGGCAAGCCATCGTGCGCCAGTTGCGCCAGGTCTGCTTCTGTAAGCTCTTCTTTGCTACCACCAAACAGAATGGCACTAATCCGTTGAGCGCCAATTACACCATCTTGACCATGCACCAACTGGGTTAATTCACCAGCCAGATGATGTTGCGCGCCACGATTTTCAGGATTTCTCCTTTGCATCGCCATATGATTTTCAATATCTTCAAGCGAAAGAAAGCTAAACAACTTCAAATATTTCTCCACATCGGCATCGCTGGTATTCAACCAAAACTGGTAGAACGCATAGGGGCTCGTCTTCGCCGCATCCAGCCATAGGGTGCCGCTTTCGCTCTTGCCGAACTTGGTGCCATCGGCCTTGGTCAGCAGCGGCAGGGTTAGCACGTGGGCCTCGCCGCGCAGTTTTTTCCGAATCAGCTCGGTGCCCGCCGTCATGTTGCCCCATTGGTCGGAGGCGCCCAGCTGCACGCTGCATTCGTAGCGCTTATCGCGGAACATCTCGTGGAAGTCGAACGCCTGCAGCAAGGCGTAGCTGAACTCGGTGAAGGAAATCCCCACATCGTCGCGCGCGAGGCGGGTCTTCACGCTGTCGCGCGCGATCATCTGGTTCACGCTAAAGTGCTTGCCGATGTCGCGCAGGAATTCCAGCACCCCAACACCCTTGGTCCAATCGGCATTGTTTAACACCAGGGGCTTACCCAACGCCCCGGCGGGCACATCGGCAAACAGCTTGGTCACCTGGGCAGCAATCCCCGCCACATTGTGGGCCAGCGTGGCGTCATCCAGCAGTTTACGTTCGGTGGCTTTAAAGCTGGGGTCGCCAATCATCCCGGTGGCGCCGCCCACCAGAATAATCACCCGGTGGCCAGCCAATTGCAGCCGCCGTAAGGTTAAAAGCGGCACCAAGCTGCCGATGTGCAGGCTGTCGGCGGTGGGGTCGAATCCGCAGTAAATGGTGCGCGGCTGCGCCAGGTGCGCGGCCAGCCCAGGCGTGCTTTGGTAGAGCAGCCCGCGCTTCTCAAACTCGTTCAACAAATCGGCAGAATTCGTCTTGGGGCTAGGCTTTTCCATAAAAGCCTTATAAACTTTCCGCCATGCCCCGTAAAGCCGCCCCTGCCCCAAAAACTTCGGTAAAGTCCGCTAAATTTAAGCCAATTTACGCCCTGGGGCTGATGAGCGGCACCAGCAAGGATGGCGTGGACGTGGTGCGCCTGACCACCGACGGCGCCAACATCATCCAGGCGGTTGAACACTTTGCCCACCCCTACCCGCGCGGGCTCTATGCGCGTTTAAAGGAGGTGGCCACCGCCGATATCCCGCTCGCCGACGTGCTGCAGCTGGAACGCGACGTGACGGAAGAGTACATCGCCGCCATTCAGGCCAGCGGGCTGTTGGATGGCCGCGTGCAAGTGGTGGGGTGCCATGGCCAAACCATTCGGCACTTGCCGCACCAGGGCCTGACCTGGCAGCTGGGCGACCCCAACTTCCTGGCTGAAAAGCTGCAACAACTGGCAGGCCGGCCGGTGCCGGTGGTGATGGACTTCCGCCGCCGCGACCTCGCCGCCGGCGGCGAAGGCGCGCCGCTGGTGCCGCTGTTTCACCAAGCCATGCTGGCCGGGCAAGGTGCCAAGCAGTTTCCTTGCGCACTGCTTAATATCGGCGGGGTGGCGAACGTGACGTACCTGCCCAGCCTTCAGCCCGAAGACGTGCGCGCGAGCGATTGCGGCCCCGGCATGGGGTTGCTCGACCAATGGGTGCAGCACCGCACCGGCGCCGCCTACGATGCCGAGGGCGCGTTGGCGAAGGCGGGCAAGGTCAACCACAAAATTCTGCACCGTGCGCTCGATGAGCTGCCGTTCTTTCAGCGGCCGATTCCGCGCAGCGCCGACCGTTACGAGTTTAATGCCGTGCTGGAATGGTTGGCAAAGGCCAACACCGAAGACGGCGCGGCCACTCTGGCGGCCCTCACCGTGGCGGGGATCGACCAAAGCCTGCACGGCTTCGGCGCCACGCCCAAGGGGCTTAAGGCGCTGTATCTGGCGGGCGGCGGGCCGCGCAACACGGCGGTGCGTGAGGGTCTGCAACAGGCTGGCTGGCGGGTGGCACCGGTCGAAAATTTGGGTTGGCAACCGTTGGCGGTGGAGGCCGCCTGCTTCGCGTGGCTGGCCGTGCGGCGGCTGCGCGGCCTCCCCTTTTCCATGCCTGCCACCACCGGCTGCCGTTACCCCACGGTGGGTGGCGTGCTCACGGCGTAGCATACGCGATGTGGGGCTTGCTGATCCTTGGCTTGGGCGGGTTCTACCTGGGCTGGAGCTGCATGGCCTGGTCAATCTGGTGGGCACAGCGGGAACTCTGGCTGGTGTTTTGCTTGCTGATTTTCGCCGGGCTGGTGTGCCTCACGTTGGGCTGGCGTGCCATGTACTTCGCCGCGTTGGTGCTGCTGCGGCTTTCCACCGCGCGGCTCGCCTGGCGCGATTTTCGCAACTCGCTGGCCGATTGGCTATTTACCAGCAAAACCGGCTGGAGCGAGTAACGCTTGACAGAAGCTTTACCCCCGCCGCCAGCGACCATCAGCCTCCCGCACGGCATGGCCTTCCAACTCCAACTCGGTTAGCAGCACATTGGCCTCGGCCTCGCTTAAGCCTGTCTGGCGCACCAAGGTGTCGAATGTCACAGGCGTGGTACTGAGCAACGCAAAGAGGCGCGTACGGGCCGGTTGCACACCTGCGTACTCGCCTTCTTCCCGTTGCAGCAAATCGTCAGCAGCACGGTCGTGTTCTTCCGGGAACAAATTCGGCTGGGCGCGAAAGCGTTGCACATAGGGCGCGGCGCTGCGCGGCATTTGGCTCAACACGTCGGCGGCGCTTTCAATCAGCGTGGCGCCGTTCTTCAACAACCAATTGGGCCCGCCACTGCGGGCTTCGCTGGGGCTACCCGGCACCGCCCACACCTCACGGCCATAGTTCAAGGCATATTCGGCGGTGATTAAACTGCCGCTGTGGCGCGTGGCTTCGCTGACCACCACGCCCACGCTTAAGCCCGCAATGATGCGGTTGCGTTGCGGAAAGAGGTTGGCAATCGGCTGCATGCCTAGCGGCTGTTCGCTCACCACGCAGCCCTGCGCGATGATGCGCTCGCGCAGTTTGGCATTTTCGGGCGGGTAGATATGGTCAACCCCGCCCGCCACCACCGCCACGGTGCAAGGTATCTTGTCATGCGCCCCGGTCAGGGCGCCTTCGTGCACGGCAGAATCCACGCCGCGCGCCAGGCCGCTCGTCACCACCACACCCGCGGCCGCCAAGGCCTGGGCGGTGGTGCGGCTCCAAGCCAAGCCGGCGGCACTCGCGGCGCGGTTGCCCACCAACGCCACTTGCGTTTGCTGTAACGCGGCCTGCTGGCCCAAACCACTCAGCACGATCGGCGCGTCGGGCAAATCGCGCAGCGCGGCGGGATAATTTTCCTCACCCCAAAACACCATCCAGCCGCCCAATTGCTCGAGCGCCACCACTTCACGCTGCACGCTGTCGGCCGTCGCCAATGGTTGTTCCGGCTTGCGCCAATCGGCCGCTTCGGCCAGCGCCTGTTGGGCGGTTGCATAGCGCAACAGCAACCGGCGTACGCTCACCGCACCCACGTTAGGCGAACGCACGAGCTGCAATTTTGCCAAGTTTTCTGCGGTGATTTGCATGCTATAATGCTAGCAAACTTTCGCAAAAAAGTCACACCCCACCTGTAACTTTGCGCGCGAAATCAGCAGCGTATCTTCCCCCCGGCGCAACGGCGTGCGTAGCATGCAGCAACAACAGGAAGTGGTATCGTTATGTCAGCCGTGGTGATTACAGTCGCGCAACAAAAAGGTGGCGTTGGGAAATCGACGCTCGCCGCCCATTTGGCTGTGGCGTTTGCTCAGCAAGGCTACAGCACCATGTTGTTCGACACCGACCCTCAAGGCACTTGCACCCACTGGCACGCCCAGCGCAAGAAGGATGACATCGGACTGGTCGCCACCAGCGGCTGGCGGCTGACCCGCGATCTTTCCATGGCGCGCGAAACCAACGACGTGATCATCATCGACACCCCACCCCACGCCGAGATGGACATCAAGGTATCTGTCCGCGCGGCCGACTTGGTGCTGGTGCCGATGCAACCCAGCCCCGCCGACGTATGGGCGGTGAAGCAAACCTTCCGCACCATCAGCAGCGAAAGCCGCCAGTGCCTGGCCGTGCTGAACCGCGTGGTGCACCGTGCTAACATCACGGAAGAAACCAAACAGAAATTGCAGCAATACGAAATTCCGGTGGCCGAGCAAGAACTCGGGAACCGTGTCCTGTTTGCCGCCAGCATGGAGAGTGGCCTCACTGTGCTGGATGGCTTTGCCAACCCGTCCCAGATTGAAATTACCAATCTGGTGCGGCAACTCGCGGCAAAACTCGGCCTCGCCTTCAAGGGCAAGGCTAAACCCAGCGCGGCGGCGGCCAAAAAGGCCGGTGCCGACGAAGTGAGCGCCTCCCCTGCCAACCCTGAACAAGGACATGAAACCATGGTCGTTAAAAAGAAAGCCGTTGCGAAAAAGCCGGCTGCCAAGAAGCCTGCTGCGAAGAAGCCGGCCGCTAAGAAGACGGTGAAAAAGGCCGCTGCCCCGAAGAAAAAGGCTGCTGCCAAGAAGCCGGCTGCTAAGAAGCCCGCTGCCAAGAAGCCAGCCGCCAAGAAAGCGGTGAAGAAGGCTCCTGCCAAGGCTCAGCTGAAGCTGGCTGCCTAAGGCAACGCACCAAAAAACCGGCCGCTGGCCGGTTTTTTGGTGCGTGATTGGCAAGCGAGATTTCTTAAAATAAATCTTTAATCCCGCGTTTCAACTGCTGGGCCCAGGTGGCGCGTTGCCCAGCGGGCGCCAGGTTGTTACCGGTCAGCAGATCGTAGGCCTTGGCGTACCAATCGCTGCTGGGATAGTTGTAGCCCAGAATTGCTCCGGCCCGTTGGGCCTCATCGGGGACGCCCAGGGCGAGATAACTTTCCACCAAGCGATACAGCGCCTCCGGCGCCTGCGCGGTGGTTTGGTAGTCCTTCACCACCGCCTTAAAACGGTTTACCGCCGCCAAATACTGCTGTTGCTCCTGATAAAAACGCCCCACCACCATTTCGCGCCCGGCCAAATGGTCTTCGGTCAGCGTCAGTTTCAGCTTGGCATCTTGGGCGTATTTGCTTTGCGGAAAGCGGTTTACCACTTCCTGGAAGGCATCGCGCGCCAAGCGGGTTTGGGCCTGGTCGCGCATCACGTCAGTCAGGCGGTTGTAGTGGTTCAAGCCCTTTAAATAATAGGCATAGGGCAAATCGGGGTGGCCGGGGTTCTGCTTAATAAAGCGCTCCAACGATTGGTTGCTTTCTTCAAAATTCCCGGCCTTAAACTGGGTGTAGGCCTCCATGACTTGCGCCCGCGTTGCCCAACCGCTGTAGGGATATTGGCGCTCCAGCTCACCAAAATTATGGGCGGCGCTGTCAAAGCGGCCTTCCTTCAGGGCATCCATGCCATCGTTGTACAGGCTGCCGATGGTGCCCGTCAGCTCGCCTTCGGGCTTGGCCGAAGCACAACCCACCAGCAACGCGGCCAGCGCAACCCCTGCCCACAGGCGCCGCTTAGGAGTAGAAACGGTAGGCATTCCGGCCAGCTTTCTTTACCGCATACATGGTCTCATCGGCGGCCTGCATCAGGGCTTCCACCGTGGCGCCGTCTTGGGGGGCAATCGTAATCCCCACGCTGCCGCCAATTTTAATGCGCGTGTTGTTCACCCACATCGGCTCGTTGAGCAAATCCAGCACCTTCTTGGCGCGTTCTTCAATCAAGGCTTTGTCGGTCATACCGTAGAACACGATCAAGAACTCATCGCCGCCCAGGCGCGCCACGGTGTCGTTCTCCCGCACGCAGGCCAACATCAGCTCGGCCACCTTCAACAGCACCGCATCGCCCATTTCATGGCCGTATTGGTCGTTCACCGGCTTAAATTTATCCAAGTCGATATAGAACAGCGCCAACGGCTGATTGCGCTTGAAGGCGGCTTCCAGTTTGGTCAGAACGCCACGCCGGTTGGCCAAACCGGTCAGCGGGTCGCTGTTGGCTTGCTGGGTGGCTTTATCATGTTTGCCCAAACGGTTGATGGCCGCGGTTAAGGTGCCCAGTTCATCAACCCGCGGCGTAGCCACAGCTTCGGGCTGCAAGCCGCTTTCCAACTTTTCCACCTGTTGCCGTAGTTGCCGCAGCAGCGTGGCATCGGCCTGCACCAACAACAGCGCCACCCCGAACATGCCAGCGGCCGTTACCAACATCCCCAAGATGGGGCTGGTCAGTAAGCCTAATACCACCCCCACCACCGCTGCCGCGCCAAGCGGAACGGAAAGCCTTTGCACCATGGTTTTCATGCGCCGCAGCGTAGCGGGTTGGCTGCGGTGGGGCAAGCGGCAAAGCGGCCACAGTGCGGGGCAGCGCCCAGCTTACAGGCAACCGCTCCATCCTTCAACAAACGTTGCCAAGCGCGCCTGGAGAGCATCGATTTCTTCCCATGATTTGCGCTATTCGTGATTTTTTCCCCCGGCCTTATGCGTTCCGGCATTCAGCGCGTGCAGGCCAGGCAACGCTGGTGCCGCCAAAGCCACCGTCACCACCAGCCCCGTAACCAGCCAAAGCAGGCCTTGAGCGCCCATAACATCCACCGCCGGGCCCGCCACCAGCGCCGCTACCGGCTGCGCCATAAGCGCCACGCCCGCCAATCCGCCGATGACCCCACCCCGCTTCGAAACCGGCACGCGCCGGTGGATGAACGTCACCACCGTGGGCCATAAGGGGCCAATCCCAAAACCAATCAATACCGGGGCGAGATGAAACCCCCATTGCGGCGGAGCCACCGACAGCATCACAAACCCCGCCGCCGCCAAAAATATCCCAGCCAACAGCACAAGACGGCCCTTCAGCCGGTTGCCGTACAGCGTAAACAACCCCGCC
>JADCGN010000097.1 GCA_020249005.1 Alphaproteobacteria bacterium | reverse complement strand
TTGGGGGTGCCGGTAGAGATTCTGCCCGACCCGCGCTTCTTTGCCACGCCGGAAGAGTTTAAAGCCCATGCCACTGGCCGTAAGCAACTGCGGATGGAGTTCTTTTACCGCGCGCTGCGCCGCCGGACGGGAATTTTGATGGAAGGCGAGCAACCGGTTGGTGGCCAGTGGAATTACGACGTTGAAAACCGCAGCGCCTACGATGGCGCGGTGCCGCCGCCGGCCGTGCCCATCACGCCGCCCGATGCCACGACACAGGCGGTGTTGGCGTTGGTGGCGGCGCGGTTCGGCCACCACTTTGGGCGGCTGGAGGGGTTCCGTTACGGCGTTACCCGGGCCGATGCCCTGGCCCACTTGCAGCATTTTTTGCAGCACCGTTTGCCGTATTTCGGCCGTTACCAGGATGCCATGGTGCAGGGCCAACCGTATCTGTTTCATTCCCTGATTTCCATGTACCTGAACTGCGGCCTGTTGGTGGCCGAAGAAGTTTGCCGCGCGGCGGAAGCCGAATATTACGCCGGGCATGCGCCGTTAGCGGCGGTGGAAGGCTTCATCCGGCAGATTTTGGGTTGGCGCGAGTATGTGCGCGGCATTTACTGGCTGCAGATGCCCGACTACGCCACACGGAATTTTCTACAGGCGACCAATCCGCTGCCGCACTGGTTTTGGAGCGGCGACACCCACATGAATTGCCTGCATCAGGCGATTACCGAAACGCGCGACAACGCCTACGCCCACCATATTCAGCGCCTGATGGTGATCGGCAACTTTGCCTTGCTGGCGGGTTTGGATGTGGCGGAAGTCTGCCGCTGGTACCTGTTGGTGTACGTGGATGCCTACGAGTGGGTGGAACTGCCCAATACGCTGGGGATGGCGCTGTTTGGCGATGGCGGCCCCACGGGCGGCGGCATGGGCAGCAAGCCCTATGCGGCCAGCGGCGCTTACATCAACAAGATGAGCGACTACTGCCAGCGTTGTGCCTACGATGTGAAGGCCAAGGAGGGCCCAAGCGCCTGCCCCTATAACCGCCTCTACTGGGGCTTTTTGCTGAAACACGAAGCCACGCTGCGGGCCAACCCACGCCTGGCCTACCCCTATGCCACGCTTGCCAAATTTGGCGCCGCCAAGCGTGAGGCGCTGGCCCAGGAAGCGCGGGTGGTGATTGACCATTTGGCTGAGCTTTGAACCCCAAGCTGATGGGGGGCTTACGAGGCCGCGTTTGGGCTTGTGCGGTACCGCTGGCGCGTTACCTTAGCAGAGAAGCAACAGGAGCAACCGATCCATGAAAACTCTGCTACTCAGCGCCTTGGCCTTGGTCACTGTCAGCGGGGCCGCGCTGGCCGAAGCCACCTACACCGTGGGCCAAGTGGTACCTGCCGACCTGAAGGTGACTGACCAAACCGGCAAAGCCCACACCTTTGGCGACTTCCGCGGCAAGAACGTGGTGCTGGAATGGACCAATTACGAATGCCCCTTCGTACGCAAGTTTTATGATGCCGGGGCGATGCAGGCCCAGCAGGCCGCCACGGTGAAGGATGGCGCGGTGTGGCTGTCGGTGATTTCCTCGGCGCCGGGCAAACAGGGCCACCTGAAGGCGGCCGAGGCCCCGGCCGCCGTGGCCAAGCAGGGCTTTAAGGGCACGGCGGTGATTCTGGACGAGCAGGGCAGCTTGGGCAAAGCCTTTGGCGCCACCAGCACACCCACCATGGCGGTGCTCGATACCACCGGCAAGCTGGTGTACGTGGGTGCGATCGACAGCGTGCCGAGTTTCAACAAGGATGACATTGCGGGCGCCACCAACTACGTGAAGGCGGCGTTGGCCGATTTAGCCGCGGGCAAGCCGGTGGCCACCCCGACCACCAAATCCTACGGCTGCAGCGTGAAGTACTAAGTGGACGCGACGGTAAAAAAGGGCTGCAGCAGCGGCCCTTTTTTGTTAGCTTGTGGTTATGGAACTGTTGTTGGTTGGTTTGGGGTGTTGGCTGGTGGGGGGCGCGCTTGGGTTTGCCGCAGCCTGGTGGTTGGGGCAACAGCGCGTGGCGGCGTTGCAGGGGGCGGAAGCCCAGCTGAAGCAGGCTTTTACTGCCCTGGCGGCGGAAGCCTTGCAGGCCAACAGCGCCCAACTGATTGAACACACCAAAGCCCAACTGGCCGTGCAGCAAAAGGAAGGCGAGGGCGTGTTGGCACAGCGCAGCCAACAGGTGGCCGCCACCTTGGGGCAACTGAAAGACCAACTGACGGAAAAATTGGGCCAGGTGCAGGGGCGCCTGGAAACGCTGGAAAAGGAGCGTGCCCAACAATACCAGGTGCTCGACACCCGCCTGACCGAAGCCAGCAAGGTGATTGGCAGCTTGCAGCAAACCACCGGCAGCTTGAAGGAAGCGTTGACCAACAGCCGTGTGCGCGGCCAGTGGGGTGAACGGATGGCCGCCGATGTGCTGCGGTTGGCGGGGCTGCAGGAAGGGCTCAGTTACATTGCGCAACATCAGCTGGATGACGGCAGCAAGCCCGACTTTACCTTTCCGCTCCCCAGCGGCCGCGTGTTGCATATGGATGTAAAGTTTCCCCTCGATGGTTACTTAAATTATCTGAACGCGACGGATGAGGCTGCCCGTGCGGCGGCGCTCAAAAGTTTCGTGCAGGCCACCCGCGGGCACCTTAAAACCACCGGCACGCGCAGCTACCGCCACGATGCCAATGGGCTGGATTACGTGCTGGTGTTCATTCCCAACGAACAGGTGTACGCCACGCTGTTCGAACATGACCCGGAGCTGCTCGATTACGCCTTAAACCAGAAGATTATCCTTTGTTCGCCCACCACCTTGCTGGCGGTGCTGGCGCTGATTCGGCAGGCCGAGCAATCGTTTAAGCTGGAAGCGCAATTTGCTGCGCTGGCGGCCGACCTGGCGGGCTTCAAGAGCCAATGGGAGAAGTTTATCGATGCCCACGATGACGTGAAGAAGGCGTTTGACCGGGTCGGCAAAACCTTTGATGACCTGCTGGGCGTGCGTACGCGCCAGCTGGAAAAGGCGGTGGAAAAACTGCTGCCGGGGGGCGGGATGGCGCAGGCTCAGCCGCAGCCGGTGGCGGGTGCCGTGCCGCCGCGTTTGGAACTGAACTGAAGCCGCGCGGGCGGTACCAGGCCCCGGCGTTGACAGACGTACAGCCGCAAGGCAGCGGTAGCCCAGGGCCCCGGCCAGCTGCTGCCACCCAGGAAAACTTCACGTGCCACTTGCCAACCGGCCGCATGCAGCACACGCCGCCACTGGCGGGTGCTGTAAGGGTTGGTCCAGCCCGGTTCGCGCAGGGCCACCAGCCCTTGGCGTGGCACCAGCAACAACAACGGCGCCTGAGGGGCCAAGAACGGCGGCAAAGCAGCCAACATGGCGGGCCAGGGTAGGGGCGTGGGGCCGCAGCCGAACATGAGCAGACCTTGCAACGCGCTGCCGCCAGGTGGCGCGGGAGCGGCCGGGTCATGCCAGCTGGGCAAAGTGGTGGCGGGGCAAGTAAAATTTATGGGGCGGCAGGTGGGTGGCACCCATAGCCCCACCTGGCCTGCGGGCAGGTGGGGAGTGAGCTCTTGCCACAGCCGTTCAACCCATTCCATGCCGGTACGCTAGCCGAAGCCATGGGGCTAAGCTAGGGTGGTGCCTATGTTGCATGTTGCGATGGTAGAACCGCACCCCCAAACCCCAACGTATCTGTTGGTCTGTGCCCATACCTATCACCGCACGGTGCTGGACCCCGTCAACGTGGCGGCTACCCAACACGCGTTGGGCGAAGACAAACTGGATTTAATCCTGCTGACCACCCCGACCGAATATACCCTGGCGGCCGCCGAACTGCTGCAGGCCCGCACCGGGGCGCCGATTCTGGCTGGGGAGAACCTGCGCGAAACGCGGCTGCCGGTGGCGCGTTATTTGGGGAACGGTGAAATTGTGGGGGTGGGCCCGTTGGCGCAAACCCTGTGGCTGCCGGAAGGCGGGATTACCGCCTACGCGTTCGGCAGCGAAGGCGTGGTGTTTACCGGGCCCTTGTTTGCCACCGGGGTGGCGCGGCACAAGGCCAACGCCAAAGCCATCGGCACCTTGGCCAATCTGCCCGATGAGACCCAAGTGTGCGGCGGCGGCGCGCACAACTTGCCGCTGCGCGGCCTGCTGGAAGCGGCCTACGCCAGCTAGCGTTTACCTGATTACTTAACCGGCCAGGTGGCGCTCAGCGCCTCGCCTTGTCCCACCACAATCAGGCTCATGGTTTCAGGGGTCAGCAGCCGCTGGGCCACCCGCTGCAGGTCGGCGTACTGCACCGCGCCCAGGCGCTTGGGCCAGATTTCCAGGTAGTCGATGCCTAGGCCCTCATTTTGCATCAGGCTCATCATCGCCAACAGTTTGGCGTTGCTATCCAGCCGCAGCGGCCAGCTGTCCACCAAGTAGCGTTGGGCGTCGGTAAACTCGGTCTCGCTGACGGGCGTGGCCCGAATTTTCTGCAGATTTTCATCAATCAGCCGCAGTGCCTTGGCCACCTTGGTGGCATCGGTGGCGAAGGAAAGCACGGAGTAGCCGCCGTTCGGCAGGGGGATGTTGCGGCTGCGGATGTCGTACACCAGG
Source organism: Alphaproteobacteria bacterium (assembly GCA_020249005.1). Lineage (GTDB taxonomy): Bacteria > Pseudomonadota > Alphaproteobacteria > UBA2136 > UBA6156 > JADCGN01. Next base: position 118 of record JADCGN010000097.1, on the reverse strand, counting down.
CCATGCCTTTCGCGCACGTCCAACCCCAGGCGGCTGGTCAGCACCCCGCCGCCAAAGATTTCATTCAGCACCATCAGTGTGGGGTAGTCAGGGTCGCTGCGGGGAATAGATCGGAAGA
>JADCGN010000096.1 GCA_020249005.1 Alphaproteobacteria bacterium | reverse complement strand
GGTCCAGCGTGGCGAACAGCGCATCGGCCATCAGCGTGCCCGCGCCCACCAGGGCGTTAAACAACGTGCTTTTCCCGGCGTTGGTGTACCCTACCAAGGCCACGGTGGGCGTTTGCGCACGCACCCGCGCCATGCGTTGCAGGCCGCGGGTTTGCTGCACTTCGCGCAGTTCGGCCCGCAGTTTGGCCAAACGGGCCTTGATCAGGCGCTTGTCGATTTCCAGCTGGCGTTCGCCGGGGCCGCCAGTCTTCCCCATCCCGCCGCGTTGGCGTTCCAAGTGGCTCCACAAGCGTACCAAGCGGCTTTGTTGGTAGGTCAGTTGCGCCAACTCCACCTGCAGCTTCCCGGCGGCAGTCCGCGCCCGGGCGGCAAAGATTTCCAAAATCACGCCGGTGCGGTCGAGCACTTTGCAGTTCAATTGCAATTCCAGCTCACGCTGCTGGCGCGGCGAAAGCACCGCATCGACCATCACCACATCCAGCTGCTGCGTTTGCACGGCCTCGGCCAGGCGCGCAACCACGCCGCCACCAATCAGGGTGCTGGGGCTGATTTTGTTCAGCGTCACCGCATCCTGATAAACAATCTCCACTTCCAGGGCTTCCAGCAGGTTCACCGCCTCGGCCAATTTTTGCGCTTCGGTGCGTTGCAGCGTGGGCAACAGCGTGGGGGTGTCGGCTTCCAAGTGGCGCGGCAGGGTAACAGCCAACACTCCCCCGCGGGGCAATTGGGCAGCAGGCGCTTTGGCAGGGTTCGGCATGGATGAAAGCTACCTTAAAGCCATAGCGGGCCCAAGGGCTGTGCCCATCCGGCAGGCGCCATGGCGGCCAAAACTACCCTTGCAGAATTTCGTGAATGCTTACCGCATCGGCCGGCATCACGGTGGCCACGGCATGCTTGTACACCAGCTGGGTGACACCGTCGCGCGACAGGGTAAAGGCGGTTTCATCGGCAAAGGTCAGTACGCCGGAAAGCTTAACGCCATTGGTGAGGAACACCGTCACCGGTGATTGCTGCTTCACCACAAACGCCAGAAAAGCTTCCTGCAGATTGAGAGGCTTGGCCATAGGAATGCTCCTTTGGTTGTTGTTCTTCTTTTTTATGCGGCCGTGGGCGGTTTTTTATGCTCTCACGCGCTTGAAAGTTAACAAAAGCCAACGCAAAACGCCACCACCCCCACCCGGCACTGGCAGCTTTATGGGCAGGGGCGGTGCAAAACTGCCAGCCCTTGGGTAGGGTACCGGCCATGACGGCGCTCAAACAGCCCCTGCCCCCCCTTTTGTTGGGGGCTTTGGGCGTGGTGTATGGCGATATCGGTACCAGCCCCCTTTACACTTTGCGGGAATGTTTAAGCGTGGCGGATTTGGCGGTGAATGCCACCAATGTGCTGGGTATTCTGAGCCTGATTACCTGGGCGCTGCTGCTGGTGGTGACGCTGAAGTACGTGGCGATCGTGCTGCACGTCGATAACCGCGGCGAAGGCGGGATTCTGGCCCTCACGGCCCGTGCCACCGTGTTGCTGGAAGGCCGGGGCCGCAAGGTGGCGCTGGCGATTGGCCTGCTGGGTTGCGCCCTGTTCTATGCCGACAGCCTGATCACCCCGGCAATTTCCGTCTTGGGCGCGATGGAAGGCCTGGGCGTGATCAGCCCCACCCTCAAGCCCTGGATTATCCCGGGCGCCCTGGGCCTGTTGCTGGGCCTGTTTGCGGTGCAGCGCCACGGTACCCACGCTGTGGGGCAGTGGTTTGGGCCGATCATGCTGGTGTGGTTTAGCACCTTGGGCTTGTTGGGCGGCTTTAAGCTGCTGGAACACCCAGGTGTCTTGGCCGCCCTGAACCCGCAATATGCCCTCAATTTTATCAGCATCGCCCCCGGCCTCACGCTGCTGGTGATGGGCGCGGTGGTGCTGGCCGTCACTGGGGCTGAAGCGCTGTATGCCGATATGGGCCACTTTGGCCGCCGCCCAATTCAGTACGCGTGGTTGTATTTCGTTGGGCCCGCGCTGCTGCTCAATTACTACGGCCAAGGGGCGTTATTGCTGGAAAATTCCGCGGCGCTCAAGAACCCCTTCTACCTGCTGGCACCGGAAGCCTTGCGCTTACCGTTGGTGGTGTTGGCCGCCGCTGCCACGGTGATTGCCAGCCAAGCCGTCATCACCGGCGCCTACAGCCTGACTCAACAGGCCATACAGCTGGGCTACCTACCGCGCGTGCCGGTGCTGCACACCAGTGAAAATCAGGCGGGGCAGATTTACCTCCCCACCCTCAACCGCCTGATGGCGGTGGCGGTGGTGTTGTTGGTGTTGGGCTTCCAAACCTCTTCCAATCTGGCGCATGCCTATGGCTTGGCGGTGACGGGGGCAATGCTGGCCGACACCCTGTTAATGTTTGCGATTTTCTGGTTCCTCCGGCCATGGGCGCGGCTGGCGATGTTTACTTTGCTCGCAGCTTTTTTGCTGATTGAATCAAGCTTTCTGGCGGCCACGGCGCTCAAAATCATGCATGGGGGATGGTTCCCATTGCTGTTAGGCGGCGCGTTGTTCTTCCTGATGCACACCTGGTACATCGGCCGCCAACGCACCCAGGCGCTCACCTTACGCCAAACCCCCACCTTGGATTATTTCCTGAAGCATCTCGACACCACCCTCCCCAAAGTACGCCGTACTGCCGTGTTCCTCACCTCCGACTTGGCCCACGCCCCGCCAGCCCTGATGTATAACCTGCACCACAACGGCGTGTGGCATACGCAAAACATTATCATCAAGGTGGCGCGGGCGCGGATTCCCCGCTACCCCACTTCGGAACGCATCCGCATCACGCACCACGGCCATGGGGTTTCCACCGTGCATGCCACCTATGGCTTCATGGAAACGCCCGATATCCCAAAACTGCTGACCCTGCTGGCCGATTACGGCCTGACCATCGAGCACCCCGAACGCCTCAGTTACTTCTTGTCCACCCACACCTATGTGCCCAGCCAACGGCAAACCCTGGGCCCGTGGCAGGAAGGCTTGTTTGTGTTCCTCGATAAGCTGCAGCAGTCGGCCATCACCTACTTCCACCTGCCGCGCGGCAAGGTGATTGAGATTGGCAACCAGATTGAAATCTAGTACAACGCCGCCATGGAAAATACCTTACCCCCTGCCCTGCAAACCCGGATTGAAACCTTGTTGGCTGAACACCCCGTGATTCTGTTCATGAAGGGCCTGCCGGAGAGCCCCATGTGCGGCTTCAGCGCCAAGGCGGCGGCGATGCTCAGCCATGTGGGCGTGCCTTACCACGCGGTGAACATTTTGGAAGACGAAGAGCTGCGCCAAGGCCTGAAGGTGTTCGGCGATTGGCCCACCTACCCGCAACTTTACGTCAAGGGCGAGCTGCTGGGCGGCGCCGACATCATGGGCGAAATGTTCCAAACCGGTGAATTGGCCGAGGCCCTGCAAACGGCGTACGCCTAAGCGCACCGCTTTACTTCCGGGGCCGCGTGGCCTTTAATTCAAGGCAATGTTCCGCACTCCGCACCCGCGCCGCTGGCTGGCCAAATGGCTGGGCATTTCCGTGGGCAGTGCCACGCTGGTGCTGATGGTCATCGTAGGGAGTGTGGTAGCCGGATTATTCTGGCTGGCGGCCAATCATAGCCGCACCGCCCCCATGGATTTAACCCCTTATGTGCCACGCCTGCAGGCCTTTTTGGCCGAACGCGGGTTGAACCTCAGCATCAACAGGCTGGAATTGTATTACGACAACGCCCCCGTCCTACGGGCGGAAGGCCTCAGTCTCTTTGGCCCCGACGGCAACCTGGCGGTGTACGGCGAAGCCGCCGCCATCAAGCTGGCCAAGGGGCGGCTGTTGCGCCTGGCGGTTTCCCCCAAAATCATCGAAGCGCGCAACGTCACACTGCGCCTGGTCCGTACCCCTAGCGGCGTGGTGACGATTGCCGGCTTTCCAGTGGGCGGGGGTGGCAGTCCGGCCGGCCACACCGGCCTGGTGGAATGGTTGGACAATTTGCCCAACGACGCCCTGTGGGGCCGCCTGAAGCAAGTCCGCGCCGAAGGCCTCACCTTGCTGCTGCGCGACGACATTCAGAACGCCGAATGGGTGCTGGAGGAAGGCCGCCTGGCGCTCGACCGCTACGACTACAGCGGCGAACGCGGCAACCTGTTGGCCCAAGTGCGCCGCCTCACCGGCCCGCACCTCACCGTTCCCAAAGGCGTCCGCGGGTTGCCCATCCCCGTGCTGGTTAGCCTGGAACGCACGCCCGAGCTTGAACAGGTGAAGGTAGAGGCCAAGTTTGGCCAGCTGAATGCCGCGGTGATTGGGGATTATATGCCCGCCCAACTGCAAAACCTGCTCACCGGGCGTGGCACTCTCTCGGTTGGCAGCGTCATCACCCCCGGCAACCGTCTGGGCGAGCCTTGGCTAACGCTGAAGCTACAACAGGCCCTGCTGAATCTGCCCACCGCGGCCGGGTTCTCGGCC
>JADCGN010000095.1 GCA_020249005.1 Alphaproteobacteria bacterium | reverse complement strand
TCACCGTCACGCCACTCACAAAGCGCAAATCCCAGCGGCGGTTACCAACCCAGGTGGCCTCGCGCAGTTGGCCCAACAGTTGCGGGTGCGGCTGCAAGTGCGCAAACAAGCTGGCAGCCTGCTGCGGCGCTTGGTCGCCCTGCAGCAGCGGCAGGCCCACAAAGGCATTGGTGGTGTCGTCAATCACGGCTTCCCCTTGCTGGTTCAGCACCACCACGCTGCTACCGGAAATGATCCGCGCCAGCGGCGTATGCTCGTAAATCCGCACCCGCACGGTGGCGGGCAATTGGCGCTCCACGCTCGCCAAGCGCACCCACGGCAAGGCTTCAATCCGTTGCCGGGCGGCGCCGGCATCAAACCCCACCAGGCTGCTGCCGCGGCCCAAGCCCAAGGCCTTCAGCAATTCGGCCTGGCCTGTGTGCACCAGGCCGGTCACTTCAATTTTTTGCACGGTGGCGCCGGTGGCTTCGGCAATTGTGGTGGTTACCTTGTCATTCAACCAGGCGCGGTATTCCCAGCCCCAGGTACCCACCGCGAGTAGCCCCACCAACGCCACGCTGCGGCCAATCATAATCCACGGCCACCCCGCCACGCGCTGTTCCTGGGCAGCCAGCCAGCGGCGCCATGCGGGCAACGGGGGTTTGGTGGCTTTATCGAGCCGCGCCTCGCCGGTGGCGGCGGCCAAGGCTTCACGGCGGATTTCCGCGTTCTGAAACAGATCGCCCAACGTTTCGCGCTCGTATTTTTTGGTCATGCGGCTCCCTCCCCCACAAAGCGTACCTCGCGCTGCAGCACCAGGCCAAACTTGGCCAGCACCGCCGCTTCCACACGGGCAGAAAGCCGGTCAAATTCAGCCGCCGTGGCACTTTGCCCTTCTTTCAGGCCAAGGTTCACAAAAAAGTTGCAGTGTTGCTCGCTGACCTGGGCCCCACCTTCCCGCAAGCCGCGACAGCCGGCGGCGGCCACCACGCGCCAGGCATTTACCACGCCCCCCACCGCCACGCCCGGATGGATGCGCTCCAGCATTGCCAGGTTTTCAGCCGTGACGGGTACATTCTTAAACCAGCTGCCGGAGCTCGGCAGGTGCAGGGGCTGGCTGGTGCTGCGGGCTTGGTTAATTTCCCGCATCTGTTGGCGGATTTGCTCCTTATCGCCCGGCTGTAAATGCCAGCGGGCGGCTTGGTACAGCCAACCTTCTGGCAGCGTGGTACCACGATACCGCGGCTGCACAAAACTGGGCGGCTTCACCACCGTTTGCCCTTGCGCATCCAGCAACACCACCTCGGTCACCGCATCAAAGGTTTCGTGGCCATAGGCTCCGGCATTCATACGCAAAGCGCCGCCCACACTGCCGGGAATTCCCCCAAAAAACGCCAGGCCCGCCAAGCCTGCCTCGCGCGCGGCACGCGCCGCCGTGCCGGTGGCGGCACCGGCTTCGGCGTAGAGCGTGGTGCCTTCTACGCGCACCGCATCACATCCCTTGCCCAGCGGCACCACTAACCCGCCGATCCCCCCATCGGCCACCACCATGTTGCTGCCTTTGCCCAGCAGCGTAAAGGGAATGCTGTGGGCCGTGGCAAAGGCGCGTAACGCCGCCACTTGGGCCCAAGTTCCGCACGGTGCCCACACCTGCGCGGGCCCGCCCACCTGAATGGTGGTCTCGGGCGCCAGCGGGTGGTTCACCGCATAAGCCGGCCCCGGCGGCAGTGCGTCCAACCAAGCGGGCGTGGGCCAGGCCATACTGCCAATTCCTTAATGCGCGTGATGCCCGGCCAAATGCTTGGCGTACTCGGTAATCGTCCCTGCGCCCAGGCACACAATCGCATCGCCTTGGCCGAGCGCCAGCTCATGCAGCGCTTCGTGCAAACCCGCCTCATCGTTGGCCAGTACCACCACGTCCGGCTGGCCGGTGGCATCCATTCGCTCGGCCAACACCCGATGGTCAACGCCCGGAATCGGCTCCTCGCCTGCGCTGTAAACCGGCAGCAGAATCGCCACGTCGGCCACCTTGGCGCAGCTGGCAAATTCCGCCATCAGGTCACGCAAGCGGGTGTAGCGGTGCGGCTGAATCACCGCCACCACGCGGCCTGTGTAAACTTGCTTCGCCGCCGCCAAGGTGGTGGCAATCTCGGTGGGATGGTGGCCGTAATCATCAATCACCACAGCGCCATGGAAGGTACCCACCTTGGTGAAGCGGCGGCCCACACCTTGAAAGGTTTTCAGGCCCAGCGCCGCCTGGCCGAGATCGGCCTGCAAGGCCTGCGCCACGGTAAGCGCCGCCAGGCTATTCAGCACGTAATGCGTACCGGGCAAGGCAATTTCCACCTCTTCCAAGATGCCGCCGCGGATGCTGCACTCCATCACCATGCCGCTGCCGCGCGGATAAAATTCCCGCACCACGCTATCGGCGGTGTCTTCTTGGCCGTAGGTTAGCACGTCGGTGGCGGCGCGGCTCGCCACAATTTGCGTGTTGGGGTCATCGGCGCACAACACGGCCAACTCGGCATTTTCGGCAAATTCCTGGAAGGCCGCCACCAACTTGGCTTCAGTGCCGTAGGTGTCCATGTGCTCGGGCTCGATGTTGGTGATGACCGCCACCGTCGGCTTCAGCTTCAGGAAGCTGGCGTCGCTCTCATCGGCCTCCACCACCAACCAATCGCCTAGCTTGGGCGGCAGCACCGCGTTGGTGCCCAGCGCATTCAACACGCCGCCGTTGATCACCCCCACCGGTAGCCCCGCTGCCGCCAGTACGCTGTAAATCAGCGCGGTGGTGCTGGTCTTGCCGTGGGTACCGCTCACCGCCACCGTTTGGTAATTTTGCATCACCGCCGCCAATACCTCGGCCCGGTGCACCACCCGGTTGCCTTGCGCCTGGGCTTGCACCAATTCGGGGTTGTCGGGCCGAATCGCCGTGCTGACCACCACTATCACGCCGGCGGGCACATGGTCGGCGGCATGGCTGCGGAACACCTTCACCCCCGCCTGCTCCAGGCGGCCAAAATCGCCCTTGGTGCCGCTGTCGGAGCCGCTCACGCGGGCCCCTTGGCGGGCCAACACTTCCGCCAGGCCGCTCATGCCAATCCCGCCCACACCAATAAAGTGCAGGGCCAGCCCGGCCACGCTCTGCCCAAACAGTTGCAAGCTTTTGCTCATTCACGCTCTCCCATCAGTTCTTCAATCACATCGGCTACCGCCTTTACCGCATCGGGGCGGCTGAGGCTGCGGGCAGCTTGCGCCATGCGCCGGCGCTTGGCCTCGTCTTGCCACAAGGCGCGCAGATGCACCAGCAGGTTGGCCGGGGTAAAATAGGCCTGCGGCAGTACCAGGGCCGCGTCGGCGCGTTCGGCCACGGCGGCATTGAGCTTTTGGTGGCCGTCGGCCAACTCCAGCGGCACATAGATGGCCGGCAGGCCGAACAATGCGGCTTCCAGCACGGTGCCGGTACCGCTGCGGCCGAGCAGCACGCTGGCGGCTTGGTAGCGGGCGGGCATGTCGGCAAAGAAGGGCTGCAGGGTTAGCGACGCCAATTTCACCCCCGCATACTGGGCTTCCACCCGGGCCAAATCTTCAGTACGGACTTGTTGCGTGAGGTGAAAGCGCGCCTGCTCGGCGGGCGTCAGGTGCCGCACCGCTTCGGGCACCACCTCGCTAAGAATCCGTGCGCCTTGGCTACCGCCCAGCACCAGCAGGTGAAAATGCCCCGCCGGTAAGGCGGGCTTGGGTTGGTTGGCCGCCGCCAGCAGGCTGGCGCGCAGCGGCGTGCCGGTGGTCAGCAGGGGCGCCGTAAGCTTGGGCAAGTATTGGCGTGTTTCCTCAAAGGTCAGCAACATACGGCTGGCAAAGCGGGCCAGCAGGCGGTTGGCCCGGCCGGGCAGTACGTTCTGTTCGTTCAACACCACCGGGATGCCCCGCAGCTTGGCGGCAAACACCAACGCGGCACTGCCATACCCGCCCGCACTGAACACCACCGCCGGCGGTTGTTGCGCCAGCAAGCGCAACGCCTGCACCAAGGCCCAGGCCAGATAGGCCAAAGCCACGCCGCGCCCCAACCAGCCGCGGTCGTTGAACGGCGCCGCAGGCAGCTTGGCCAGCGGAATTTCCGCCGCCGTCACCAATTCGGCAAACTTGGGGCCCCCCAACACAAACAGCACCTGGTGGCCGCGGCGTTGCAATTCCTGCGCGGTGGCAATGGCAGGGAAGATGTGCCCGCCGCTGGCCCCCGCTGTGACAAAAATCCGCGCCATTGTGCCCCTTTGTCCCCGCTAAATCCGCCGTGACTGCCGCCGCAACAGGGCCAGCAGCAGACCAAAGACCAACGCCATCGCAAAGGTGGAACTGCCGCCGTAGGAAATGAAAGGCAAGGTCATCCCGGTGGTGGGCACTAAGTGCAGTGCCACACCAATATTCACGCAGACGTGTAAAGACACCAGCGTCAGCAAGCCGCCGGCCGCCAGCACCACAAAGCGCTCTTCCTGGCTCGCCACCCGGCGGAAGCCGCGAATCACCAAGGTTAAGAACAACAGCATCACAATCAGCCCCAAAATAATGCCGAATTCTTCCACCAACACGGCAAAGATAAAATCGGTATGGGCATCGGGCAGCGTTTGCTTCACTACCCCTTCCCCCGCGCCACGGCCGAATAGGTGGCCGCTGGCAATCGCCTCGCTGGCTTGGTCAATTTGGTAGGTGTCGGTGCTGTCGGGATTCAAGAAGCGGTCGAGCCGGTCGCGGATGTGCGGGAACAGTAGGTAGCTTACCACCGCCACACAGAGACCCAAACCCACCAACGGCGTGAGCCACAGCAGCGGCATCCCGGCCAGAAATACCTGGGCAAACCACACGGTGCCCATCGCCAGCGCCATGCCAAAGTTGGGTTGCATAATCACCGGCAGCCCCACCAAGCCCATCAGGCCAATGCTCACCAAAAAGCCGCGCGTGCGCTGCTTCATCTCTTCGGCCGCCAGCAGCCACGCCGTGGTGATGATGAGCCCCGGCTTTAGAAATTCGGTGGGTTGCACGGTTTGCCCGGCAATTTCCAGCCAGCGGCGGGCACCCTTCACCTCCACGCCAATCACAAAGGTGAGGATTAACCCCACATAGGCCACCACCAGCAGGAACAGCCCCACGCGCTTGACGCCAGGCGGGCGTAGCATGGTCATCGCCAGCATCGTCCCCAAGGCCACCAGCAAAAATAGGTAATGCCGAATGCCGAAATAGTACGGCCCCACCCCATATGTTTTGCTCACCGCCACGCTGGCGGTGGTTACGGCCAGTGCGCCCATACCCATAATGCACAACAGCACGAACACGCTCACGCGGTCCATTTCCCACCACCACTTCACCAACGGGTGCCGCGATTGCCGGAACAAGCTCATTTGCCGTGGCCCTGTTGTTCAGCCAATTGCCGCACACAGTTGGCGAATACATCGCCACGGTGTTCAAAATTGCGGAATTGGTCGTAGCTGGCGGCGGCGGGGGAAAGCAACACCACAGCACCTTCCAACCCCTCGGTACGGGCCGCGGCGTAGGCCTCCTGCACCGCGCGCGCCAGGGTGTGGCATTCGAAAGCCGGGGTGTTGCGGGCGTTGATCGCCGCGGCAAACGCCGACCCCGCCTCGCCGATGGTAAAGGCGGCGCGCACGTTCTGCAGCGCGTCTAAGCAGGCGCCCAGGCCATCGGTTTTGGGTTTGCCGCCGCAAATCCAATAGATATGCGGGTAGCTTTGCAGGGCGAACACGGCGCTATCCCCATTGGTGGCCTTGCTGTCGTTGATGAAGCGAATTCCGCCCAACGTCCCCACCTTTTCCAAGCGGTGCGGCAGCCCTTTAAAGCTTTGCACACCGTTAATGAACTCTGTCTTGTTCAGCCAGCGCGGCACCAACAGCGCGTAGGCAGCCATGATGTTCTGCGCGTTGTGCGGCCCCGGCAGGTTGGGGAAGTCGGCCAGCGGTAGCGCCGCATCAGCCCCGTGGTAAATTGCCCCCTCTCGTACCGAAAAATCAGCCATCCCACCTTGACTAGCCATGGTCACGGCGCCGCTGCCCCCGGCAATCGCTTGCAAGATGGGTTGGTCAATCCCCAGCACCTTGGTGGCGCTCGCCTGGGCCAAGTCAAACAGCCGCAACTTGGCCGCGCGGTACCCCTCCATAGTGATGTGACGATCCAAATGGTCGGGCGTGAGGTTCAAGAAGATCGCCCCATCCACCGCCAACTCCTGCAGCATTTCCAACTGGTAGGAAGACAGCTCCAGCACATAAAAACCGCCCTGCCCCACTTCGGGCAGGTTCAGTGCCGGAATCCCCAAATTACCGCCCACCGCCACCCGCTTGCCCGCCGCGCGGAGCACATGGGCCACCAACGCAGTGGTGGTGCTTTTGCCGTTGGTGCCGGTAATCCCCAACCATACCGCGCCGCTGGCACGCTCACGGCGCCAAAGCAAATCCGTCTCGCCAAGCACCAGCACACCAAACTCCTGGGCGGCGGTAATCAGCGGGGTGCCCATGGCAATGCCGGGGGCCTTCACCACCGCCTGCACATCGGGCCAATCGGCGCCGGTAGGCTGGCGCTGTTGCACGTTGGGACGGGCCAGCAACTCGGCGGGCAGCGTTGCCTCGCCGTCATCCCAGGCCCACACCTGCTGGCCGCTGTCGGCCAGTTTTTCCACCGCCGCGCGGCCACTGCCGCCCAAGCCGTAGACTAGCACGGGGCGGGTGGGGTCAAAACCATACACGCTCAACATGGCCGGTTACCGCAGCTTCAAGGTAGCCAAGCCAATCAGCGCCAGCACCAAGGAAATAATCCAGAACCGCACCACAATCGTACTTTCCGGCCAGCCGTGTTGCTCAAAGTGGTGGTGCAGCGGCGCCATCTTGAAAATCCGTTTCCCGGTCAGCTTAAAGCTGGCCACCTGCAGCATCACGCTCACGGTTTCCAGTACAAACAGGCCGCCGATAATCAGCAGCGCAAATTCCTGTTTGGTCAGCACCGCAATCCCGCCCAGCATCGCTCCCACGGGCAGGCTGCCGGTATCCCCCAGAAAAATCCGCGCCGGCGGTGCATTATACCATAAAAAGCCCAGCATCGCCCCGGCGAGAGCCGCGGCCATCACGGCAATTTCCCCCGCGCCCGGAATGTACGGCAAATGCAGATAACCGGTGAAATCCACTCGCCCCATAATGTAGGCCAAAATGGCCAGGGTAATCGCCACAATCACGGTGGGGATGCTCACCAAGCCATCCAACCCGTCGGTCAGGTTCACCGCGTTGGCGGTGCCCACAATCACGAACACCCCAAACAGCACAAACCCAGCCACGCCCAAGCCCACCACCAACCATTTCAGGAAGGGAAAGTAGATTTCGGTGGCCACCGCAGTACCGTTCACGTGCACAAAGCCCAGCACAAAGGCCCCGGCAATCAGCCCGCCCAACAGCAAGCGCAGCTTGCCGGGCAGCCCGCGTTTCCAGCGCCGCGTGAGGTTGAGGTAGTCATCGGCCAAACCAATCGCAAAGAAGCCCAACACCAAAAACAGCAGCAGCCACACATAACCGTTCAGCAAGTTAGCCCACAGCAGCGTGGCCAGCACCAACGCGCCCACCACCAGCACGCCGCCCATGCCGGGGGTGCCGGCCTTGCCTTGATGCGGCAAAATCGCTTTCACCGTTTCCCCGCCCTTTTGCCACGCGCGCATAGTGGCAATGAACCACGGCCCCACCAATAACCAGAGCAAAAAGGCTGTCAGCATCGCCCCACCCGCCCGCACGGTTAGGTATTGCAACACGTTAAGAGCCCGAAGGTAAGGCTCAAACAAATCGGCCAACAGGTAAATCATCACGGCTAAAATGCGCCGAAAATGGCCCCAAAGGAAGGGCGGTGCGTGCGCTTTAAGCGCTTTGCAGTGCTGTTAACAGCCGCGGTGCGTGGCGGCGGGTAAAGGTGATGCTCTTGCTGCCCTTCACCAACACGGCATCGCCTGGTTGTAAGCGGGCAGCCAGGGTGGCGGGGTCAAAATCATCGGGGTTCGGGTAGGCACCCCACAGCTGTGTGGGCGGCAGCAAGGGGCCCAAGTGTTGCATCAGCGGCCCGACCAGCACCACGCCAGCCAACCCAGCCAGCTGCGGAGCCAAGTTGGTATGGAAGCGCACTTCTTCGGCCCCCAGCTCGCGCATGTCGCCCAGCACCGCCACGCGGCGGCTGGCCGGGCGCTGTTGCAAAGCCTGTAGGGCCGCCGCCATGCTGGCCGGGTTAGCGTTGTAGCTGTCGTCAATCACCGTCACGCCACGCAGCACTTGCACTTGCCCACGCCCTTCGGGCGGCGCCACCGCGGCCAAGCGGGCCAGCGCAGCAACATCGGGTGTAACGCCCAGCGCCTGCAGCACCGCCAACGCGGCGTTGGCGCAGGCCACACGGGCAGACGTGGGCTCCTGAATGGTCATCGTCAACGGCGCCGCCGGGTTGAAGCGCACCACCCGCCCCTGCCACCCGCTGCCGCTGAGGTCTAAATCTTCCGGCACCACCAACGTCCCCTCGGGCGGCAGGCCTTGCACCAGGCTGAGTTCCTCCAGCCGCACGGCTTCCAGGCTGCCCAAGCCCTCCAAATGCTCTTCCACCACGTTGGTGATGAGTGCCACCTGCGGCCGCACCTGCCGGGCCAACGGGGCAATCTCGCCCACGTGATTGGTTCCCACCTCGCTTACGCAAGCAGGTGCGTTGCGCGGTAAGCGGGCCAAGGTTAGCGGCACGCCCACATGGTTGTTGAGGCTGCCTTGTGGCGCATGCGCATTCAGCAGGGCCGCCAGCATGGCGGTGGTGGTGGTCTTGCCCACGCTGCCCCCCACCGCCACCACCGGCCCCGCAAAGCGGGCCCGCGCCGCCTGCCCCAGCGCCACCAGGGCCGCCTGAACATCGGGCACCACCAGCTGTGGCATCGCCACCCCCGCAACGGCCCGGTTGGTCAGCGCCGCCACCGCGCCGCGCGCCGCCGCTGCCGCCATGAAGTCCGCACCATCGGCCTTGGCACCCGGCATGGCCAAAAACAAATCTCCGGGCTGCACCACCCGGCTGTCGAACTGCACGCCCGTCACGACGCCGTCCTGCACGGGCGCAGCAACGCCCACTGCCGCCGCAATCTCACACAAGGTCCAGAGCGTCATGTGTACAGGCTTTCCAATACCTGGCGCACCGCCACCCGGTCATCAAATGGCAGCACCTCACGGCCGACAATCTGACCCTGCTCGTGCCCCTTGCCCGCCACCAGCACCACGTCGGTGGGGCCCGCGGCCTCCAGGGTGGCGGCAATCGCGCGGGCGCGGTCGCCGATTTCCTGCGCATTGGCCCCCGCACCCGCCAACACCTGCCGGCGAATCGCGGCCGCATCTTCGGTGCGCGGATTATCGTCGGTCACCACCACCACGTCCGCCAAGTCGGCGGCAATTTTACCCATAATCGGCCGCTTGGTGGCGTCCCGATCGCCCCCGCAGCCAAACACCACATGCAGCCGGCCGCCCGCGGGCACCACCGGGCGCAGCGCGCGCAAGGCCTTTTCCAGCGCATCGGGCTTGTGCGCGTAATCCACCACTACGGCCGGCACGCGGGCGGCGTTCCCCGCGCGCACCAACTCCATGCGTCCGGGTACGCCGCTCACCTTGGCGGCGGCCGCCGCCAACGCTGGCCACGGCAACCCCGCGGCCACACACAGGCCCAATGCCACCGCCAGATTTTCAGCCTGAAAGGCGCCCAACAGCGGCAAATCCAACGGCACCGGCGTGGTGTCGTATTTCAGTTGCAGCTGCAGGCCACGGGCGTCGGCGCGGTCGATTTGCACCACCAGTTCGGCATTGCGGGTGCCCACACTTAACAGGGGATTCCCGCGTTGCTTCACCACCCCCAGCACGGGCCAGAGCTCCTCGCGGCTGCTGTTGATGACCGCTGTTCCGCCATTGGGCAGCAGCTCGGTAAACAGCCGCAATTTGGCCTGGAAATATTCCGCCAAGCTACCATGAAAGTCCAAATGGTCTTGGCTGAAGTTGGTGTAACCCGCCGTCGTCAGCATCACGCCCTCGGCGCGCCGCAAGGCCAGCGCGTGGGAAGAAATTTCCATCGCGCAAAAGGTTCGGCCCTCCTGTGCCAACTGCTGCAGAATCGGGTGCAGCTTCAGTGCGGTGGGGCTGGTAAAGCCGGTGTATTCCTCGTCAAAATCGCTGTCGGTGCGCATCACACCCAAGGTGCCGATGCTGGCGCTCGCCACACCCGCCCGCGCCGCCAATTGCCGCGCAAACCAGGCCACGCTGGTCTTGCCGCTGGTGCCCGTCACGCCCACCAGCTGGGCCGGTTGCTGGGGGAACTGCTGCCGCGCCCAGGCCGCCAGCACCAGGCCCGCATCGGGCACGGTGTGCACGCCGAGGGCGGTCACGTCGCTCACCACCAGGCCCGCGCCGCGCGTCTGCGCATCGGCCAACACGGCGGCAGTTTTGTGGGGGGCAATGCGGCTGTCCCACACCAGTACCTCGCCGGGCTGCAGCGTGCGCGTGTCATCGCGCACGGTACGGCCGCCCATGGTTTGCAAGGTGGTGTTAAGCCAGGCGGGAGGATTAATCATGGCCTGTGTCCTCGGCTGGGATGTTGCGCACTCCGGCGGCCAAGCCCGTGCGGGTGCGCAGGTCGGTCAGCAAGTACGGGGCGTAAGGGTCATTTTCGGTGCGGCGTGCCTTGGCCAATACGCGGCGGAACTGCTGCACCTCCGGCATGTAGGGCGGTAACGCCATCACCTGGGTCAGGTCACGGAAGAACGCCCCCACCGCCGGTGCGGCAATCCGGCCGCCGGTCTCGTAGCCCTTGATCGGCTCATCCACCATCACCAGCGCCACATATTCGGGGTTTTTCATGGGGATGGCCGCCACGAAGCTCACCAAGTTCTTATCCTTCAAATAGCCACCACCGGCCGAAATCTTTTCCGCCGTGCCAGTCTTGCCGCCGATGTCGTAGCCCACCAGCTGGGCGCTGCGGCCGCTGCCGTTCAACACCACGTCGCGCATCAACATGTGCACGCTTTCCAGCACGCGGCTATCGCTGATCACTTGGCGCGGCACCACCCGCTCACCGCTGGGCGGCATGCCGCCCTTCAATACGCTGGGGGGCAGATACAGCCCATCGGCCAGCGTGGCGGCTGCGCCCACCATGTGCAGCGGGGTCACGCTCATG
>JADCGN010000094.1 GCA_020249005.1 Alphaproteobacteria bacterium | reverse complement strand
TTGCTTGTTATTATGATTATCACCTTTACCTATGGAATTATCATTTCTTTTCATTTTTTAATAAAAGAGCAACAAAAAAAAGAAAGGGAAGAAAAAATATTAAATTTCCATAGGATATGGCAATATCAAATTTTATATTGCGTAGCACCTGATGGTACTAAAAAATTTACAAATATTGTGGGAGATATAAGTAATTTTATTCCTCTTGATAAAGGACAACGAGCAATTGTCACACATGACTCTACGGGTCGATGTGTCGACACATATCTTCGCCGCGAAATAAAATGATCACCCCCCGCCTACTATGTTTTAGTGCGGCGGGGGTTACGCCGTTAATCAGGGCTTTCTAACGTTAATCCGGGCTTTCTAAATCGCGGCGTTAAGCTCGAGCAGCCCTTGCAGCTCCTTCACCTTCATCGCCACTTCCACCGCGCTGTAGGGTTTGGGCTGGGCGTGGCCCCACACCGGCTTGGGCCAGGCCTCATCGCCCTCGGTACGGGCGATGATGTGGATATGCAACTGCGGCACCATGTTGCCTAAAGCGCCGACGTTCATTTTGGTGGGCTTACAGGCGGCTTTCAGCTTGTCGTGCACGAAGGCCACCTCGTCCATCACCATGGGGTAATCCATTGGCGGCAGGTCGGTCAGGTCGCGGCAACCAGTGCGCATCGGCACCAGAATCAGCCACGGAAATTGGCGGAATTGGGTGTTCAGCAGCACCCGGCAGATCGGCAAGTCGCCCACCACCGCGCAATCGGCAGCCAGCTGGGGATGAAGTGTGAAGGACATAAAAACCCTACTCTCTTTGGCGTTTATTTCTGGGCCCAGTTATGCCACAAGCAAGCCGATGCAACAACCAGGCGCCCCTGCCCCGGAAATCCGGGAAGAACTGCAAGAAACCCTGCAAACGCTGGAAGAACTGGGCCATGCTTACAAGTACGGGTTTGAAACCAAGATTGAAAGCGACACCACCCCGCCTGGGTTGACCGAGGCCACCATCCGCTTCCTTTCCGCCAAAAAGCAGGAACCGGAATGGCTGCTGGCCTGGCGTTTGAAAGCCTTGCAGCAGTGGCAGAGCATGCCCAATCCGGCCTGGCAGAAGCCCGAGATTCCGCCCATCGATTACCAAGCTATTTCCTACTACTCTGTGCCCAAGGGCATGACCGACCGCCCGAAAAGCCTGGCCGAGATCGACCCGGAAATTCTCAAAACCTATGAAAAACTGGGCATCCCGCTGGCCGAGCAGGAAATTCTGGCGGGGGTGCGCGACGGCGCCCCGGCGAGTTCCAAGATTGCGGTGGACGCGGTGTTCGACAGTGTCAGCGTCGCCACCACCTTCCGCGAAGAACTGGCCAAGGCGGGGGTGATTTTCTGCCCGATTTCCGAGGCCGTGCGCGAACACCCCGAACTGGTGCAAAAGTACTTGGGCAGCGTGGTGCCGGTGGCGGATAACTTCTTTGCCGCGCTCAACAGCGCGGTGTTTACCGATGGCAGCTTTGTGTACGTGCCCAAGGGCGTACGCTGCCCGATGGAGCTTTCCACCTACTTCCGCATCAACGCCCGCAACACCGGGCAGTTCGAGCGCACCCTCATCATCGCCGAGGAAGGCAGCTACGTCAGCTACCTGGAAGGCTGCACCGCCCCGCAACGCGATGAAAACCAGCTGCATGCCGCGGTGGTGGAACTGATCGCCCACGAACGCGCCGAAATTAAGTACAGCACCGTGCAGAACTGGTACCCGGGCGACGCCAACGGCAAGGGTGGAATCTATAACTTCGTCACCAAGCGCGCACTGTGCGCCGGCAAAAAGAGCAAGGTGAGCTGGACGCAGGTGGAAACCGGCAGCGCCATCACCTGGAAGTACCCCAGCTGCATTCTGCAGGGCGATGACAGTGTCGGTGAGTTCTACAGCGTAGCCCTCACCCGCCAGCGCCAGGCGGCCGACACCGGCACCAAAATGATCCACCGCGGCGCGCGCACGCGCAGCATCATCATCAGCAAGGGCATTAGCGCCGATAGTGGCGACAACACCTACCGCGGCCTGGTGGAGATTGGCCCAAAAGCCCATCACAGCCGCAATTTCACCCAATGCGACAGCCTGCTGATCGGCAACCGCTGCGGCGCCCACACCATCCCCTACATTACGGTGAAGAACGCCACCAGCACCGCCGAACACGAGGCCACCACCAGCAAAATTAGTGATGACCAGCTGTTTTATTGCGCCCAGCGCGGCCTGGCCGAGCAAGACGCCGTGGCCATGATTGTGAACGGCTTTGCGAAAGAAGTGCTGCAGCAGCTGCCGATGGAGTTTGCCGTGGAAGCGCAAAAGCTGCTGGCGATTAGCCTGGAAGGCAGTGTGGGCTAATGCCGCCGCGCCGCCGCCCGACCCCCCAACAAAAACGTGACCCGCGCTTGCGCGCGGGTCACGATGTCGGGTACGGAGTACTCAAGTTACTTGGCCTCCTCGATCTCGATGGGCGATTCATCCTTCGGCGCCGGAATACCCAGGCACTGGCGCAGAACGTCGAGATCGTTCTGCTCGAGGGGAACGCCTTCCCAAGAAATATCCATACCACATCCTCCATGTGTGGGCATGGACGCGCCACCAACCCGGCGCGCATGGGCTTAGAAACGTTTCGGGGGCGGTTAGCCCCGCATGATTGGCCCGTGATGGACTCTTCCACCATGGGGAGGCTGTAAGTTTTTCGCAAGAGAGGATAATCGATTGAAATGACGAGCATTTTAAAAATTTCAGAATTGCAAGGCCGGGTCGCAGACGCCGACAAGACGATTTTGCACGGGGTGAACCTGACTCTCAACCCGGGCGAGCTGCACGCCATCATGGGCCCCAACGGCGCGGGTAAAAGTACCTTGGGCTACACCTTGGCCGGGCGTGAGGGTTACGAAGTAACCGGCGGCAGCGTGGAATTTTTGGGCACCGACCTGCTGGCGCAGGAAGCCGACGAACGCGCCCGCGCCGGGGTGTTTTTGGCCTTTCAGTACCCGGTGGAATTGCCCGGCGTGAACGTCGCCACCTTTCTGCGCACCGCGCTCAACGCCCACCGCGTTGCGCGCGGCGAGGGCGAACTGGATGCCCTAGCATTCGTCAAACTCTGCCGCACCGCCATGGCCAAGCTGCAGATGCCCGAAACCTTCCTCACCCGGAACGTGAACGCGGGCTTTTCGGGCGGTGAAAAGAAGCGCTTTGAAATCCTGCAAATGGCGCTGCTCGAACCCAAGCTGGCGATTTTGGATGAAACCGACTCGGGCCTGGATATCGACGCGCTGCGGATCGTAGCCGAAGGGGTAAACGCCCTACGCACGCCCGACAACGCCTTTTTGGTGATCACCCACTACCAGCGTCTGCTGGAATACCTGAAGCCCACCCATGTGCACATTATGGCGGCGGGGAAAATTGTGAAAAGCGGCGGGCCCGACTTGGCCTTGCAGCTGGAAGCCCAAGGCTACGACAAACTGTTGGGCCAGGTCGCCTAGGGAGCCCCCATGACGGCGTTGCTGACCCTCCCCACCCCCGCCAACGAGCGCTGGAAGTTTACGCACCTGAAACGCGCGGTGGAAACCCTGCCCACCCCCACCGCGCATGAGGCCAGCCTGCGCGAGCTTGAACAGGCCTTGCCAATTTTGGCGGTGCCGCAGGTGGTGTTCCGCCACGGCCAACCGGTGCCCGAGTTGGGCACGCCCCTGCCCGCCGGCGTCACGCTCCGCCCGTTGGGCGCCCAACCCAGCGGCCCCACCCCCGGCCTGGATGACCTCTACACC
>JADCGN010000093.1 GCA_020249005.1 Alphaproteobacteria bacterium | reverse complement strand
TATAAGCAACTATGAAACCCCGCTGGGCCCTGTTGGTATGGCTGTTGTTGGCCGTGGTGCTGCCAGCCGGCCTGGTGCGGGCCAACGATGATTACAGCCGTGACCCATTCGACCCCGTGGTGGCGCGCGATGCCTGGCTGATGATCAGTGCCGCCGAAAAGCAGTTCCAGATCCCCAGCGGCTTGCTACACGCCATGAGCCTGGTGGAAACCGGCCAAGGGGTGCGCGGCTGGATGCTGCCGTGGCCCTACACGGTGGGCATCAACGGTACTGGCAGCAAGAGCTTCCGCAGCGCCGCCGCCGCCCGGCAGCAACTCAACGCCTGGCGCAGCTTGGGGTTTGTACGGTTTAACCTGAGTGTAAACGGCCGCAGCACCAGCAACATGAGGGCCGCCGATGCCGAAGCCCGCCTGCAAGCCGCCGGGACCGACTTTGCCTTCATCACCTTAGAAGGCCGCAACTTTGCCCGGCGCTTTCAAGATGCCGCCGGGGCCGAGCAATTCTTGCGCAGCCTGTTTGCCCGTGGCTACCGCAATGTGGATGTGGGGATGATGCAGATTAACTGGAAGGTGCACGGGCAGCACTTTCGCAGCGTGGCCGAGGTGCTGACGCCCGAAGCCAACCTGCGTTATGCCGTGACCTACCTGCTTAATCACCGCCAAACGCGCGATTGGTGGGGCAGCGTGGGCCGCTACCACAGCGGCACCGCCTTTTACGCCAACCGCTATGTGCGCAATGTTTACAGCATGTACATGCGCATCCACCGCTTCAACAACAACGCTTAAGGCCCGCCATGACCCTTGCCTGGACGCCACCCCAAGCCGATGCCCTGGTGGCGGCGGAAAGCTTTTTGCTGCTGGGGATGGCCGGCAGCGGCAAGACGGTCACCTTGCTGGAAAAAGCCCGCCGCCTGGCCGCCGCCGGGCACCGCGTGGCGCTCACCACCTTTGCCTACCGGGTGCTGGAGCACCTAAAGCAGCAAGGCGCGCCAGCCCTCACCCCCTTTGTGGCCAGCGGCGCGCTGCGCTTCGGCACTCTCTACGAACTGGCCCTGCAGGCCTTGCAACAAGGGGGAGTGCAGCTGACCTTTGCCAGCAACAACCACGTGCGCCAACTGTTGCGGCAGTTGATCGCCGAACAAGGCTTTCCCGGCACCTTGGAAGAGGCCGAGCACGTGATCCGCAGCGCCAAGGGCAAGGCCAAGAAGCTGCCGGAATCCGATAAATTCTACCCCTTTGTGAAAGCTTACCAGGCCAAGCTGGACAGCTTGGGCCTGAGCGACCGCCACGACCTGATTCGCCGCCATGTGCTGGGGATGAAAGATGGCAACCTGCCGCCCTTGCCGGTGGAATGGCTGTTGCTCGATGGCCTGCAAGACGCCACCGAACTGCAACTGATTTGGTTGCAGCTGCACCTGGCGAAGGGGGTGAAGCTGGGCTTGACCGCCGATGACGACGTCACTGCCTTCGGCCGTGACGGAGCCTTGGGCGCGGCCGCCGTGCAGCAGGTGCAAGGCTGGGCCGAAAGCTACGAGTTGGATGTGCTGACCTTGCCCGCCACCCACCGCCTGCCCGCCGCCTTGGCCACCAGCCTGGCCAAGCAAGCCCGGCTGCTGCGACTGCGGCTGGCCAAACCCGACAGCAGCGTGGCCAGCACCGCGGCCACCCCACTCCTGCCACCATTGAGCCACCAGAACTTTCCGCACTTGCCCGCCCTCCATGCCGAAGTGCTGCGCCAGTGCCAACAGCACCACCTGGCGGGGCAACGGGTGGGGCTGATCACCCACGATGACTTTAGCGCCGCCACCCTGACCCACGTGCTGCAAAAAGGCGGGCTCAACCCCGCTAGCTTTGCCCGCCTGATTTGGGAAGAACCCACCCCGCAAGTGGTGTTGGCCAGCCTGCATGTGCTGCTGGGGCAGGCCACGTCCGGCCACTTGGTGTTGCTGCTGTTGGGCGTTGGCATACCGGCGGCCACCGTGGTGGCGTGGCAGCACCAAGGGGTGCTGAATCAGCCCGATTGGCTTGGCCAAGGCGCCCTGTTGCCGGCGGCCGAGATTACCTCGCCCACCCTGCAAACCTTGGTGCAACAAGTGCGTTTTGCGCTACGCAGCGCCCATACGCTGTGGCACCAACGGACTCTGCCGCCGCCTGCCGTGTTCAAAGCGCTGTGGGCCGACTTACTGCCGCTGTTGCCTACGGCCGAACAGCCTGCCGCCCTGTTGGCGTTGGATATGTTGCTCTCGCTCTCTGGCAAGCTCAGCGACGTCCTGCCCCGCGTGCTGACCGAAACGCTGCCCGATATGGCCAGCCTCGTGACGGTTGGCCCGGTACGCGAAATGCGTAACCATGCCTTCGATGCCGTGCTGCTGATTAACCCCACCGACGGCCTCTGGCCGCCCCCCACCAACCCCACTTTGGGGGCCGACCATGACCACGAGCGACGCTTGTGGCTGCTGGCCTGCAGCCGCACCCGCGGGCCGCTGGCCCTCCTCACCGTGGGGGAACCCTGCGCCCTGGCCCGCGAGCTGTTGCAAGCCAAGGCCTAACCATGGCCCACGCGGTGGCAGCGGAGCCACGCCGGGTGTCAGGAAGCGCCCTTGCCCCCTGACACCGCCGGCCAAGCTACGGTAGGGTGTCCAAAAAAGACCCCCATGGCACCCCGCAAACCCAAACCCGTTGTCCCCAATCCGGAGGAGCTGAAAGCCGCCGACAGCGGCCTGCAGTTGGCGAAGAAGCACGCGGTGCAATATCTGCACAGCCGCCGCCAGGCCATCTTTGCACTGGCCCGCCATTACCACGTGGATGCCGATGACCTGCACCAAGAAGCCTACGAAGTACTCCTCACCTGCCTGCGCGACTTTAACCCGCTCTACACCAAAGCCGATGGTGAGGTGGTGACGGTGCAGTTCAACACCTTCTTCGGCAACCGGCTAGAAAGCCGGGCGATGGAGCTGCGCAACCGCGACCCCGAATATCAGGCCCGCCAAGCACATATGGCCGATTTAAGCGAAACTGAGCGCGAGGACTTTAAACGCAATCCGCCGCTGTTGGTGCAGCACCTCGACCAAGAAAGCACGCTGCAAGAGCACCTGGTGGGGGAAGTCAGCCAAGCGCAGGCGCGCCGCCAAACCAACGTGGGCACCAAGCTGCTGCACGATAGTTTCATCGATAAAAAGCTGGATGAGCTGATTGCCGCCGAGCGCGACGAAAAACGCCGCGCTGCGCTGCAGCACGTCAAGGCCGGCGGGGTGAGCAGCTTTGAGGAAATTGCCTACCACTTTGGTGTGACGGACAGCCGCGCCAGCCAGATCTTTAACGAGCTGATGGACGCCTTTTACGTACAGCGGCTGTTGACGGGTGACCTGAAGAACGTCGGCTATGACTTCCGCAAACTGGGGCTTAACGACAAGCGCGCGGCCCGCCTGTTGGCCGACGCAGTGCAAGCCGCCGCGGCCCGGGGCGATGGCCAACGGGCCCACGCGATTGCCGCCACCTTCGGCCCCGAGCACCCCGAACTTGGCAAGCTAGTCCAGGCCGCCGTGCAAACCCTGCCCGCCCCCGGCAGCACCTTGGCCACGCCAGAAACCATTCTGCCCGCCCAGCTCACCACCGCCGAAGAGCAGCAGTTCCCCCCCCAAGCCGTGGCAATGCAGCCGGTGGGCCACTTGCAAAGCCTGCAGGTGGAGTTCCGCCCCGCCGACCCCACCCCACCCGAGGACTTGCCGCATATCCGCACCCTCACCGCCGGGCCCGTGGAGAATTGGCCTCCCTTGCTGGTAACCCCCACCGGCGGGATTATTGACGGCGAGCGGCGCCTGGCGGCGGCGCAAGCCCGTGGCCTAGCCCACGTGCTGTGCCAAGTGCGTGAGGTGCCGGAAGGGCCCCAGGGGCTGGCCGCGGTGCACCAATTACGCGTCGTTCTAAACACCCGGGTCCGCACCCCCAGCAAGGTAGAGCTGTATTGCGCGATTGCCGCCCTGCTGCGCCTGGGGCTGCCGCAAGGTAAAATTGCCGAACTGCTGGGCACCAGCCGCCCCAACGTGATCGTTTACGCCAAGCTGCTGAACCAGGGTACGCCGCGGATGCAGGCGCTGTTTACCGATGGGCTGGTGCAGATCACCAACGCCAGCAGCGCCGTGGACCTTCCCGCCGAGGCCCAAGACCGCTTGGCTGATTTTATTCGGGAATACGGCAACACCTGGAGCCGTGGGCCGCAGTTTGCCGAAGCCTACGAGGCCGCCGCCGCCAACCAGCTGCACCTGTTGGTGCCCACCGGTACAGTCGCACCACCGCCCAACCAAGCGCGGATCGGCACCCTGCCCAGCGCCAGCACCATCCCCGCGATGCCCTCATTGCAACCCCTCAGCACCGTGGCGGCCGAACCGGGCGCCGCCCAAGGCGGCTTTAGCCCTGCGGTGGCGCAAGCCCTGAAAAAACGCCAGCAAGCTTTGGAAGCGGCGCTGGCCGATGCCGACATTTGGGCCCGTCAACGCGAAGCCACCATCAGCAACCAGACCGCCCAGCTGCAGGAACTGCGCAGCCAGGTGGAAACCTTGAAACGTGAGCTGGAAGCCCAAGCCCTGCTGCAGGTGGCCGACGAAGCGACACTGGCAACGTATCTAAAGGATATCAAAGCATTTTATGCCGTCCAAGAGCGTTTGGCGGCGGCCCAGCACCAGCTGGAAAGCGCCAGCCGCCAACTGCGCGGCCTGCCCCTCACCCACCGTCAAACTCGGGAATTGGAACCCTTGTTGGAGAAGGTGGCTGCGCTGCACACCCAGTTGCGGGTGCAGTTGGTGAAGCCCGCCGCCACACCCCCCAAGGCCTAAAATGCCGCTGCTGCCCCCGGCGGCTTGCCGCCACGCCCTGCCCGCCCCATGCTGAAGGGTATGAAGCCACGCCTCCTGCCACTGCTGGCCCTCGCTGCGGCGTGGTTGGGTGCCATGGCCAGCCCGCTGGCCCAAGGCACCGGGGCGATTGATGCCGCCCAAGGGCTGTACGATGCCCCCAGCGACTACCAGTCGACCGACAGCGGCCTAGGCATCCCCAGTGGGCTGTTGGGCTTGGGGTTAAGTGCTGGTGAACCAAGCGCTTTTAAAGAGCTGCTCCCTCCCAATGCCCCCAAAGCCAGCGACATTCAAGGCTGCGGCACGGTGGGGATTGATGACTATACCGGACAATTATTTAATAATACCGCCATTTTTGAAAAATTTCGCTCTCAGGATGTGAACAGCGATCTGGCCAAACAGCTGCTCACTTATAACTATTCCATGCCGCAAACTGCGGCGCTGTTTGCCCAGCTCAACCAATTCGGCAATGACCGTTACCGCCAGTTTCAACAGGGCTGCGCCTTAAGCAGCCAGCAGGCCGATGCCCGCCGCCAGTATGTGCAAGAATGTGTTGGCGACGTGCTAAAATCCAGCACCATCATTCAAGATCAATCCTTGCAAGCCGGTAGTGGAGCCAGCGCGCCCAGTGCCGAAGAATTGCAAGCCCGTAAGGTGGCGCGTGCGTATGAGCTTTGTTCATTACAGTACAGCAGTGAGAGTCGGGTTGTTTTAAAGCAAAAAGTAGAAAGCTACGCTGAATCGCTACGCAAAGCGCAAGACGTCAACCGCATGCTGCGCCCGCTGCTATGCCCCAACGCGAGGCCGCTGGGGAGTGTCAACGCCGCCCAGGCCGCCGCCTGCTGGCCCAACCTCTTCCTGCCGCAAGTGCGCTTGCAGGCCGAGGGGGTGACAACCAACAACCCCACCACTGATTTTGGCGTCAAGGCCGCGCCGCTGTCAGTCAGCGCCTTCTTGGATGGGTTGCGCAGCAGCGTGGGCGGCCAGTTTCAAGACCTGGTGCTCACCCCCTTCCGGCAATCCATCGTGGTGGTGGAGCAGGCCAGCTTAAACCAGGCGGCCGAAGTGGCATCCCGTGCCATCAGCGCCGCGCCCCCCGTACCGGATAACCGGATGCGGGAATTTACTGTGGATTATTTGAACTGCAAAAATCCCGACATCACCTTAGCACTCAAGGAATACGGTAAAGCCCTTGAGCAGACAGGGACTGCCCCGCCGCAAGGCCCCACCCCCAGCGGCACACCGCTCGGCTTTACACCCGCCGCGTATGGCCCTTCCGAAACCCAAGTCATTGCCAATAAAATGCTGACCGGCACGATCACCGATGAGGCGATTCAGGCCGACCGGACTGATCTTGCCAGTTTGTTGGATATTGCCGCCGGCTGCGCCGTCAACCAACAAATTCCATTCCTCGACCCGGTGTTACTGGCCAACCTCAACAGCTGCAAAACCGACGACCAAAATGCCTTCTTCACCATGGCGGCCTACGATGTGGCGGTCACCGGCACGCGCAACGTCTTGAACTACACGCGCAGCCAATTGCAAACGGCGCTGGGGCGGCTGGAAGCGGGCGACCAAACCAGCCTGTTGGCCCTGCAAACCAACAACCAAATCCCCGACAGTCCCGCCATCCGCGAACGCCTTGCCGCCGCCATCCGCACCATTATGCTGCCCCACATTACCCAGCAGCTGGCGCGTCTCGATGAGTTTGAAGCCACCCGCGGCGCCTTCGGCAAACGGGTCAGCCAAATTTACGTAAACAAACAAGGCTGTTTGTTTAACAACTAACGCAGCCGACTGGGTGCGAACACGGCGCCTCTCCGGTAGGCATTTGTCGCCATTGGGCCGCACCTGCTGACGTGACAGCCGCATAAGGCTGCGGCAGACTGGGGTAACCCATTAACCCAACGCGACTGGATCGTTGCCCCCGTGCCACAGCTGCCAACTGCTCCGCTTACCGCTTTGCCCACGGCCCCGCTGTTGGCCTTGGCCGGGCGCTGGGATCTCACCGTGGGCGAACACCCCAGTCACGCCGGCTTGTTGGCGGAAAATTTGGCCAAACTGCCACTCTTTCCCAGTATAGAAGAGTACGCCGAGCTGGCCACCTTGGGGTTGCCGATTCAACTGGCGCTGCGGGGGCATCACACCGTGGTGGATGCCGGCCCCCGCCACGCGGGCCTGCCCCAAGCGTGGGATGAACTGCCGCTGGCCCCGGTGTTTGTGCGGGATTTATGCGGCCGGGTGATTCACACGGGCCTCTTGCCGTTGCCCACAGTACCGCAGGCTCCGCTGTTCCCGGCCGGCTGCGCCGACGTACCCGCCACCATGGGTGGCGCCCAATACCTGGAAAATGCGATCTTCACCTACTGGACCCTGCTGGATGTGGCCCCGGCGGCCGGTGTGGCCGGGGCCGGGCTGAACGGCCACCTGCTGCGTCCGGCCTACGCGCATCCGGGTGCCTATCCTTACAAAATCCGGCCCCATACGTTCTATGCCGATGGCTGGCGTCTGCCCCAAGTGCCGCGGGTCTTTGCCCGGCGCGGGCCCAACGCCGAAGCCTTGGGTGAAGCCTTTATGCACCGCTGGGCTAGCCGCCCGACCGACCAAGATTACGAAGCCTTTTACGACAGCGTGGAAGGCGAACGCTGGTACGAAGAATTGTTTTTGGAAGGCGTCACCATCATTCCCACCCTGGAAGCCTACAATGGGGCGTTTCAGGTGGGGCAGGATTACAGCGTGCAAGGGGTGGAAGCCGGTCGCGCCGTGCCGGGGCTGCACACGGTGGTGGAACAGCGCGACAGCCCCCAGCCCCAAGGCACCATTCTGGCCGTCAAGGCCCCGGGCTTCGTTACCGCCGCCCGGGTGGTGCCCGCCCAGGTGGTGGTCAGCCGCGGGCCTTCGCTCATTCCCGGCAGCGCCTTGCTGCCCAATCTTAGTTTGCCCCACCCCCACGTGGCCGCCACCTGGGGGGCCTGTTGGCTGCCCACCCAGCCCGAACACTTTGCCGCACCCGCGCTGTGGGATTGGCAACCCGATGGACATTTTTGCCAAGTCAGCGGGCCGCTCTGGTGCCCACAACATTATGTGTACGGCGCCACCATGCCGCTGATCCGCGCCACCCGCCGCCCGCTGCCCGAGTGCGAACCCTTGCTGCAATTGCCCGAAACGCTGAAACGCGGCTTTACCCCGGTGGTGGCACAAACCTGGTACGACACCCTGCACGAACGCACCCGGCAAGAGCGGGACGCCGCCCCCCAGCACCCGTTGGCGGGCACCGCGTTGGATTCTTTGCCATTGGCCCAAACCATCGCCCCGATTGGTTACCATCCCTTACCGCAGCAGTGGCCAAGCCCGCTGCAAAGCGCGATGTTCCCGGAAATGCGCCATCAAGGCGGCCATAACACCTGTCCGGCCGAATTGGCGGGGCGCTTGGCCCCCACCGCCAACCCTGCCAAACCCGCCTCTGAACTGGCCAAGCATCATCAAGCCTTAAGCGAACCGATGCGCGCCGTACTGAATGCCGCCAACCAAGCCGACGTGAGCACCAGCCCACCCGATTGGTTGCCCGAACTGCCCGCCAGCCAACTGCAATTGAACGTCAAGCGGCTGTTTGCCAACCGGCATTACCGCGCGGCGCTGACGCTGCTGGACGGCACGCTACCGGCCGCGCTGTATCGGTTTAAGGAAGCGTCTCTGGCCTGGCGCCGCCTGCGCTACCGCTTGGTCACCAAATATTCGGCCGCCTGGCTGCAGGCCGAAGCCCAAGGGCTGGCGCCCAGCAACGCGGAAGGGCTGGCGGGCGTGATCCCTGAAGAACAACACCAAGCCGCCAGTACCCTGCGGCAACAAGGGCTCACACGGGTGCCTGCGCCGAACGCACCGGCTTTGCAGCCCACCCCACATGCCGTTAAGGTAGGCAAACGGAAACTGCCGAGCAAGCGCCATGGAACCCGATAATTCATCCCTGATCAGCCGGGCCAGCGCCCGCGCCGATGGCTTGGCCAACCAAGCCACCGAAGGGTTGGTCAACGCAGGCGCCAACGCCTCGGGCTTGCTGGAAAAATTTAAGGCGCTGCCCAAAGGCGGTCAAATTGCCCTTGGCGTGGGCGCAGTGGCGGTGCTGTGGTTGCTGTTCGGTGGTGGTGGTACCCCACCCGCGCCGCAAGGCAACCCCAACGTTGGCTCGGTGGCGCCTGGGGCGCAAGTTTCCGCCACGCCTGCCTTTCAAGGGCTGGAAACCGACCGCCCAGCGCTGATGCAGAACGTGCAGGAACAAAACCGGCGTGAGATGGCCGAGCTGCGCAGTAAGGTGGAAGAGCAATTCACTGCGCGCGACGCGGCCCTGCAGGCGGCCTTGGAACAGAACCAACAGCTGCAACAACAAATGCAGCAAATGATGGCAGATTTTTCTTCCGAAATTAAGAACATGCAAAGCAGCCGCGAGCAGGATGCGGCTCGCTTGGCCCAGCTGGCCGACCAGCAACGCCAGCTGGAAATGGGCGCGCCGGTGGGCGATGCCACCGCGCCGAATGGTTTTGGCCCGAGCGCCATCACCCGCCGTCAGCCGATTCGTCAAACCAGCCTCGGCCCACCGCCCCAGGGCACCGGCGGAGGCGGTGCGTTGCTGGCCCCTTTCACCGGTGGGCTGAGTAACGCCGCAACCAGTGCGCAAGCCTCAGCCCAAGCCCAACTGGCCAAGCCGGCGCCGTTCATCCCGCCGCTGGGCTTTGTGGAAGCTACCCTGTTGAACGGGGTAGATGCCTTGGTGGGCGGTGAACCCACACCGGCCCTGGCCCGCATCAGCGGCAATTACACCACCGCCATGAACTCCACCGTCAGCCTCGACGGCTGCATCGTGATGATTGAATTCAACGGCAACATCGCCACCGAACGGGCGATCGGCAAACCGGCCCGCATGACCTGCATCTACCCCGACGGCGGCGCCGCCACCTACGAACTGGCTGGCTACGTGGTGGATGCCGAAGACGGCGTGATTGGCGTGCCGGGGCTGCTGTATGAGGGCGACCCGGCCCGGATTGCCGCGACAATCGTCGCCGACTTCCTGGCCGGGGTGGGGGAAGTGATCAACCAAAACCAAACCACCACACAAACCAGCACGCAAACCGGCACCACCACGCGGACACTGACCGGCGACCAAACCCGGGCCGAAATCGCCGGTGGGGTTGATAAGGCCTTCAGTTCGATCCGCGACTACCTGAAAGAACGCGTAGACCGCAGCACGCCGTTCATTCGCCTCGATGCGCTGCGTACGGTGAACCTGGTGATTCTGAGCGGCCAGGAGCTGCGCCCCGGCCCCAACGGCGGCGGCGCCTGGACCTTGTTGTTCGACAGCCAAGCCGCCGGCAACCGGGCCGCCGATACCCCGCCGCCGCAACCCCAACCCGGAGGACCTCGCTAATGCGTACCGTTACCCTCTTGGCCTGCGCCTTGCTGGCCAGTGCCACGTTAAGCGGCTGCCGCTATTACGGCAGCGCGGTGCCGCCGGAAAACCCCATCAGCATGGGTGACGCCTTGGGCGCCGCCAGCAACAGCCGGATGGGCCCCGGCGGGCAGCGCGGCGTGGTACGGGTGCCCACCCGGCCCACGGTGGAACGCCCCAGCTACCTGCCGGAAAAGGAATTGGCGCTGGTGGCTCCGCCACAAACCTTGCTGGTCTGGAGCTACCCCCACATCACCGATGAAAACACCCGCGTGTTCGGCAACTGGAGCACCATCTTCCTGACCGACCGTTACGAGTGGGCCAAGCCTTCCACGCAACTGCCACAAGGCCAGAGCGATGCCGGGGTGCAGGCCGGGCGCCCCAACCTGGGCTTTGCCGAAACACCCCCCAACCCGGCGGCAACCCCACCGGTGTTGCCCTAGGCCAACCAATCTAAGCGCCAAATAAAAACAATCATGGGGCTCTTTAACAAAGACATCTACACCCCCAAGCGGCCGTTTCAACTGGCCGAGGAGTTGCCGTACTTCGAGTTTAATGAAACTGAAGGCGACCCCCTTTACCGGGTGCATTTACTCAAAGATGGCGGCCTGGGAGTGGCTTGGAAATGCCCGGTACCGGCCAGCTACAGCTACGACAACGGCTACCAAGATACGGTCAACGAGTTACGGACCTTTTTGGAAAGCCTGCCGCAGGAGTACGAAGCGCAGCTGATCATCACCAGCCACAACAACCTCACCAAGCCGCTGCAAACCTACCTGGAAGCCACGCCGGAAGGCGAAAAGCCTCGGCTGCTGCGGCAATCGCGGGCGGAAAAAATCCGTGATGGCGGCGCCCGCGGTTATGCGGTGAGCGAGCGCGGCTACACCCGCCTGCGCGAAACCTATATGATCGTTACGCTGCGCAGCATGGAAATGACCGAGCGTACCGGCTTGCTCAAAAGCGTGTTTGCGTTGGTTTACCGCGTGGCTGCGAACCTGGCGACCGGTTTGGGCATTCCCGCCGACACGGTGTTCGGCACCTTCATGAACGAAACCATGCGGGTGGCGCTGGTGGAATTCCGCGAAGCCCTGATGGCGGCAGAAAGCACGCTGTCGGACATGTTCGACATGCACCGCATGAGCCTGGCGGAACTGAAAGAACATTTCTGGACCGCCTACGCCCCGAGCTACAAAGACCCGGTGCAAAAAATTACGCTTGACCCGTTACGCCCCTTCGACGAGCAGGTTTTTCCGCTGCCGATTGAAAACGAATTCGACATCATCAAAATCGGCGCCGACTACCACGGCACCATAATGCTGGCGATGATGCCCGACACCGTGGCCACCGATTATTTGGGGATGATTCGCCGCACCTTGAACGGCCATACCACCTTCTTCTGCAACCTCACCTCAGCCAACCAGCAGGTGGAGAAAGTCAAGCTGACCTTGGCTGCCAGCATGCGCCGCCGCGTGGCCGGGGCTTTTAACAAGGAAGAGGCAGAAATTTTCGCCCAAGAGGCCTCGGACGTGAAAGCCAAACTGTTCACCGGCCGCCGTATTATT
>JADCGN010000092.1 GCA_020249005.1 Alphaproteobacteria bacterium | reverse complement strand
GGGGTATTCGGTGCAGGGCGCCATGATCCCAGGCAGCCTAGCCCAGCACGCGCCACTCCGCCAGCGGCTGAACCGAGGATGCCGGTTGCAACGCCACCCGCCGCCCCAAGTGGCGCAAGCAAACGTCATCGGCCAGGTGCGGCTGCAAGATGGCCACCACCTGCGGGTGGGCCTGCACCACTTGCCGCAGCAACCCGGGCTGGGCCCCGGCGGGGGTGCGCCACAGCGTCAGCCCAATCGCCCCGGCCACAAACGCCGGGTTTTTCAGCAGCAGCATCAGGCTAGGGCCGGTGCGGCTGCGGGTGATTTCGCTGAGCCCGTGGCGGCTCATCGGGCGCAGATGCTCAAAGTGCTCATCGGTGGTGCTCAGCGCCGCATGCAGGTGGTCATCCACCAAGTCGCGGTGGGCTTTGCTTTTGGGCGTGATGAAATCCACAATCACGCTGCCGCCCAAATCCAACAACCGCACCAGCCGCGCCACCTCGTCGGCTGCCATCAGGTTGGCCGCCAGCGTGGCCTCGGCCTTGGGGGCCTCCAGGGGGCGCAGATTGACGTCGATCGTCGCCACCGCGCTGGTCAGTTCCACCCGCACGTCGCCGTGGGGGAACGGAAAGGTGGGCACCGGGGCCAAAATCCGCGCCAGCTCGTCATCCAAGGCGGCCAGTAAATCCGGCGCGGCGGGGTCTTTATCCAACTGAAAGATCTGGTTTTCGCGCACCACCTGGGCCACCATATCCCGGTACAGGCCATGGGGCAGCCAGCATTTCACCGGGGTGCTGCCGGCATCCCGCAGCGCCCGTTTCAAGGCGTTGGGCGCGGGCACCACCAGGCTGGGGCATTGGCTGGGCACATGCTCTTGCTTAAGCACCACGCGGCCATCCAGCTTGGCGCCCTTTTCGCCAAACCCGGCACGGGCGATGCGCACCAGCACCCCCTGCCCTTCATGCAGCTTGTGGCCGTGCGGCAGGGTCTGGAGCGGCAACACGCCATCTTGCACGTCACCAATATCCACAAAGGCAGCACCCAGGCTGGGGGCTAAGCGGCGCACCCGGCCCCACAGCACCGCTCCTTCAATCAGGGTGCGGCTCACGTCATCGTAGCGCAGGCTCAGCAGGCGGCCCTGTTCGTTGAACAACGCGCAGCGGGTGTGCCAGCCGCAGCTTTCATAGAGCACGTGGTAGCTCATGCGGCGGGGCCTTCGCTGGCCGCCACCAGCGCCACGGCCAGGCCCGCCGCGCGCAGCAATTTGGCGGTTTCGTACAGCGGCAAACCCAAGTAGCCGCTGCGCGAGCCGTACATCTTCACCAACCAATGCTCAATCAATTCCCCCTTCAGCCCACCCGAGCAGCCCTGCCAGTGCCCACTGGCCACATAGGCGGCAATCTCGGCCTCACACAGTACCTTCAGCTTCAGCCAGGTGGGCACCAGCAGGCGACGCTCTTTACCCGTGGCATCAATCACCACCACCGCAGTGGGCACCTGCACGCGGCGGTTGCTTTGCAGCCGCAGCATGGCGGCGGCGGCTTCAGCCGTGGCCGGGGTTTGCAAAATCCGCCGCCCCACCAGCACCGGGGTATCGGCTGCCAGCACCACACAGCCGGGGTGTTGGGCGGCAATCGCGCGGGCCTTCAGGGCCGCCACCCGCTGCACGTAGGCCAGGCCGCCTTCCTGCCGCAGCGGGGTTTCATCCACATCGGCACTTTGCACGGTAAAGGGCACCCCCAACGTGGCCAGCAAAGCCCGGCGGCGCGGGCTGCGGCTCGCCAGAATGAGGGGGGGCTGCGGCATGGCCAAGGCCATATCAGGGCTTGCCCAAAAGGGCAAGCTGGTGTTGAGTAGGGTGTCGAACCTAGACATTTGCTTTTTCTCGAGGGGGCATCCCATGAATAACCTTCACCAATTCGGCAATGAAGCTGTAACGAGGATTGTTCGGGCCATGTTGGCCGTTACCAGGCCACACCACGAGGTCACCGAGGAATTCCGTCCGGAATTCGGCGACCGTTACCAGGTGGTGTACCAACTTTCCTACGGTCTGCTGTTGGCCGTGGAAATTGACTACCTGTTCTATCACCGAACCGACCCCAAAGGGTTCTTCGTACGGCTCGTTCTCCTGACCAACTCGCGCAAGCTCAACCGCATTGTGCTCGCCAACACGCCTGACCGGCCGTTAAAGCGTGCGCCACCACAATCCCACCCGCTGATCAGAATCAGTGTTAATCATCGGTTGGATAACTGGATCACCACCTTTCGCCGCACGCAAAGGGGCAGCGGAACCTTTCCTACCGACTACTCGTTCTGCCGTGCCTCGGCCTTGAGTTGGAAAATGCTCCAAGCCGCCAATCAAGCGGCCAAGGCCGAGCTCCAATACGACTTTGACGAGCACTTGACACGCCTCCAGGCTTTGCCCGGTGCAGTCTAAACCAAGCCATCAGCACCCCAGACCCGCTCACCGGGCCTGGGGGACTTTGCTTGACAGAATAAACAAGATATGTATACTAATTTAATTCATCTTGCTTATGGAGCAAACCATGCATGGCCCGTTTACGCCTGAACGACGCTTCTGGCTGGTGGTGGGGCTGCTTGAAGCCTTCAATCTTGACCTCACCGAAGCCGATTTTACCAAACCCGAGGTCAGCTGGCTATTGAGCAAAGCCACCCGGCTCAAGCTCACCGGGCTGCCCGACACCCCGCTGCTGATGGTGTTCCATCAGGATCAGCTCTTCGCCTCAATCTTGGTGGAAGACCCCGTCGACATCAGCGTGCAACTGCACCTGACGGTGCACCAGCCCGGTGATTTCCCCACCCTCGAAGCCTTCGAGGAAACCTGGCAGCTGCTGAAACGCCTGTTAAAGGTGGGGCATCAGCTGAATAAAGCCCGCGCCGCCGGTTAACCCCGGCTGCGCGGCAACGCCCGGGGCCGCCGCAGCGGCCCCATTTTTTGATACTTTTCGGCCGACTTTTGCCGTGCAGCCGCCGCCAAGTCGGCCAGTTCGGGGGGCAATTCCGGGG
>JADCGN010000091.1 GCA_020249005.1 Alphaproteobacteria bacterium | reverse complement strand
GGCTGCCCGAGCCCAACACCACCTTAAAATCCTGCAAGTTGCCGCCGGGGAAAGCCACGTCGTCGGCAAAACCTTGGCCGGTCATGGTCACGCGGTCGCCCTTGGCGGCTTTGCCGGTTTTAGGTTCAAAGGTTTGCATTTGCTCGGCCAGGCGGTTCAGCGCCACCGTCACCAACTCGTCGGTCGGCTCGGCTTCGGGCTTTTCCAAGTTCAGGCCCTCAAAGCCCTTGGGTTCAAACTCGGGGAACACCTCCAGGTGCGCGGTAAAGGCAAAATCCTCGCCTTCCTTGGCCACGATGTGGTGAGCGTGGTGGCCGTGGTCATCGGCACCATGGCCGGCAGCATGCACGTGCGGCTGGCCGGCGATGTTCAGCTTGTGTTCGCTCACCGCTAGATTCAGGCTGGCCTGCATCAGCTGCTCGGCCACCTCGTGGGCCAGCTGCTCGGCCGCCTTTTCTTTCACCACCTTGGCGGGCACGTGGCCGGGGCGGAAACCGGGCACCTTCATGGTCAGCGCCAACTTTTCCACCGCGTTGGCGTAGGCTTTGTCCACCTCGGCCGCCGGCACCGTAATGGCCAGGTTGCGCACCAGCCCCTCCCCCGTTTCCAGCTTGGCCGTGTACTGCAATTGCGCCATGAAGATAATCCCTCAACCTGTTAAAATTCTTGCAAGAGTGGGGCGAGCGACGGGGCTTGAACCCGCGACACCAGGATCCACAATCCTGTGCTCTACCAGCTGAGCTACGCCCGCCACATGGTTGCGGAAAGGGGTTTGCCCCATCTTGCGCGTTTTGGCAAGGGGTTGTAGAGGTTCGTGTGGTTATGCGGCTGTGACGGAACCGGAGCGTAAGCGAAGGACCCGCCACCCGTAAGTAAACAAAATGCGGCTGTGGCGGAACTGGTAGACGCGCTGGATTTAGGTTCCAGTACAGCACTGTGTGGAGGTTCGACTCCTCTCAGCCGCACCAATTTTCTCAACCTTTCCCCCGCCTGAACCTACTTTGCCAACCCGGGCTTCATCAAGCCAGTTTAAAAGCTTGCAGGGCCAAATTAACCCAAGCCGCCCCCTGCACCCCCCTTTCAGTAAGTTAGCCTTTGGCTAACCTGCAAACTTCAACCACTTTGCCGCCTGGCCGAGCCATTGGGCGATGCGGCTGTCGGGGATCCGCACGCGGCTGGCCTGGGCGGCTTGGCGGGCCCCGTAAATCACCAACCCCACCCCGGTGGCAAACTGCGGCGTGCCGCTTAAATCCGTCAGCCCCTGCACCCCAGTCGGGCGGGCCAAGCGCACGCTCTTATCCAGCACCACCTCGCTGAGGTTGCGCATGCCGTGCAGCAGGCTACCGCCCCCCGTCAGCACCACCCGGCGGCCGATCGCCGCTTCAAACCCGCTGTTTTCAATCTTGGCGCGCACCAGCTCCAGCATCTCCTCGGCGCGGGGTTGGATAATCCCGGCCAGCGCCGATTTGGTCATGTGCACCGCCTCGTGCTTGGCGCTGGGCGGGGCATTGTCATCGCCCACCATCGGCACTTCAAAGCTGTCATCGTGGGCGATGCTGCCGGCCATCGCATGGCCGTGCAGCACCTTAATCCGCTCGGCCGCGGTTAAGGGGGTGGAAAGGCCGCGGGCAATATCGGCCGTAATGTGCTGGCCGCCCAGCGGAATCACCGCCGTGTAAACCAGGGCCCCTTCGGCGTACATCGCCAAGTCGCAGGTGCCGCCGCCGATGTCGATCATCGCCACACCCAATTCGCGTTCGTCGGGCACCACCGTGGCCAGGGCACTGGCGATGGGCTGCACCACCACGTCCAGCACCTCCAGGTTGGCCCGCTCCACGCAGCGCACCACGTTGCGGATGGCGCTGGTGGCGGCGGTAATGATGTGCACGTCGGCTTCCAGGCGGCTGCCAGTCATGCCGCGGGGGTCGCGGATATCATTTTGATTATCCAACTGATATTTGGTGGCTTGGGCGTGCACAATCTGGCGATCGGAATCAATTTGGCGGGCCCGGGCCACGTCGATCACCTTAAAGATGTCGGCGTCGGTGATGTCTTGCTGGTTCAGCACCACCAGCCCGTCGGTCAGCTGGCTTTTGAGATGCAGGCCGCCTAAGGAGACAATCACCCCGGTCAACTCCACCCCCGCCATGTCCTCAGCGGCATGCACCGCTTCCCGAATCGCCTGCTCGGTACGGTCCATATCCACAATCATGCCGCGCTTAAGGCCGGTGGAAAGGTGCTGGCCATAGCCCAAAATCTGCGGATTGTAGAGCTCATCCAGCTCGGCGATGAAGCAGGCCACCTTGCTGCTGCCGATATCTAAGCCCGCGATGATCCGGTTGCGGCCCTTGGAAACCATAACGAAAGAGCCCTTTCTGCTGCGTTGACGGGTAAAAATCTGGGGCACCTTGCGGCGCAATGCTTACTATATACACCTTGCCCGCACCACAGGCAGCCCCCTCACGCAGGTTTTTTCGCCGATCCTGCCAACTTTTCTCACCCCTTGTGGCACCTTTGTCGCCCCCTGCCCGCCCTGCCACAGGGTGCCCATAAAACCACCGCTTACCAAGGCCCGGGCGCCTTGCAGGGCCGGGCCAGGCACT
>JADCGN010000090.1 GCA_020249005.1 Alphaproteobacteria bacterium | reverse complement strand
GGTGGGGAATATTTATGCCAGCGAAAGCCTGTTTGCGGCGGGAATTCACCCGGCCACCCCGGCGGGCCGCTTAAGCTTGGCGCAGTGCACGCGGCTGGTGGCCTGCATCAAGCAGGTGCTGGAACAATCGCTCACCACCGGTGGCAGCACGCTGCGCGACTTCCGCCACCCCACCGGCGAAGCCGGGCACTTCCAGGATGAATTTAGGGTGTATGACCGCGCCGGTGAACCCTGCCACGTCTGCGGCGCGGCCATCCAGCAGGCGGTACAGGCCCAACGGAGCACCTATTGGTGCCCGCACTGTCAATCCTTGGGCCAACCACGCGGCCGCCGGAGTACCCGATGAAAATTCTGGCGCTCGAAACCTCGGCCGATGACACCGCCGCCGCCGTGGTGGCGGTGGATGCACGCGGCTTTGGGCGCATTCTGGGGCAAGCCCTCTACACCCAGGCGGCCGAACACCAAAAATATGGCGGCATTGTGCCCGAGCTGGCCAGCCGCGCCCACCAGGCGCACCTGCCCGCCCTCACCACGCGCGCCCTGCAGCAGGTCAACCTCACACTGGCCGAAGTCGACGCTATCGCCGCCACCACCGGCCCCGGCCTCACCACCGCGCTGGCGATGGGTGCCAGCTTCGGTAAAACCTTGGCGCTGAGCTTAAGCAAACCGTTCCTGGCCACCAACCATATTGAAGGCCATGCGCTCTCACCGCTGCTGGCCAAGGACCACGCTTTGGCCGAAGCCTTTCTGCTGCGCCACGAACCCTACCTGCTGCTATTGGTGACCGGCGGCCACACCCAACTGCTGCTGGTGCGGCAGGTGGGCGATTACCAGTTACTCGGCACCACCGCCGATGATGCGGTGGGCGAGTGCTTCGACAAAGCCGGCGCGTTGCTGCAGCTGCCGCACCCCGCCGGGCCCAAGATCGAAAGCTTGGCGGCGCAGGGCAACCCCCACGCGCTTCACTTCCCCCACCCGCGCACCGCGGGCCCGCTGGATTTTTCGTTTTCCGGCCTCAAAACCGCGGTGCGGCAGGCGATTGAACGCGGCGGCCACCCACCCGCCGACATCGCCGCCAGCCTGCAGCACACCGCCGCCCAACTGCTAGCGGAAAAACTGCGGCTGGCGCTGCAGCAAACCCAGGCCAAGCACGCGGTGGTGGCCGGCGGGGTGGCAGCCAACCAAACCATCCGCACCGCCTTGCAGCAGGTGTGCGTCGCCGCAGGCGCCAGCTTCACCGCCCCGCCCCTGGCCCTGTGTACCGACAACGCGGCGATGATCGCCTACACCGCCGGGCTGCGCCACCAGGCGGGCCTGCCCGATGGCGGCGGCCTGGCCGCGCCGCTGCACCCGCGCTGGCCGCTGTAAATAGCAAGGGCGGCTATTCGCCGCCCTGCTTTTTTTCAATTGCTTCCTTGATCTTATTGAGGAGATTAAGGACAGAGATAAGCCCGAAGAAAACGGCCAACCCCGGAGACTCCCATGTATTGAAGCCGGCAAGTACGGCCATGAATACGCTAAATATCATAGCTCTCACCATGGGCAAACGCAGCAAGGGACTATCCCCTGCATTTGATGTCGCTTAACGATTTAGATATAGGCAAATGCTGAAGTATACAACATATTTATTGTAGATAGATTATAAATTACTGTTTTTATTATTTAAATTCTTACTTGATTAGAAAGCAACTGCGCGGTATAACCCGCCCAACGCAAAAACCCTCTCCCCCCATGTCTGCTGCCCCTTCCCGCCTTGTGCTTGTCTTCGTTGCCGTGTGGTTTGCCCTGTTTGGCCCCGCCGCCGCCGCGCAAGAAGCACGCAACAAGAGTTGGGATTACCCGCCGTTTGGCGCCACCGATGTGGCGCTCTACCAAGCCTTTCAGCAAAGCTGCAGCAAATTCATGGCCTGGCCGAAGGGGCGCCAACTCCACCCCAACAAGGTGTTCGGCACCGCTGGGCAATGGGCGGCGATCTGTACCGACGGCCTGAAGCAGCAGCCCAACGCGCTGGAAAATTTTCTCAACACCCGGCTTAGCAAAGTACAGCTCTCGCACAAGCCTGGCGGGCGTGATGACAACACCAATTACAGCATCAAGTTCACCGGCTATTACAAGCCGGTGTTGGAAGGCAGCAAACGCCGCCACGGCCCGTACCAAACCCCGTTGGTGGCCAAGCCGAAGGACTTGGTGATCTGCAACGGCAAAACCGGCCAACGCCTGCCCAACGGCAGCTGCCGCAACCCCTACCCCACCCGCGCGCAGATCGAACAAAACATTCACAACTACCAAGTGTTGGTGTGGTTGAAAGACCCGGTCTCGGCCTTCTTCCTGCACGTGCAGGGCAGCGGCACGATCGAGCTGGATGACGGCGGCACCATGCACGTGGGCTTTGCCGCCAAGAACGGCCACCCCTACGTGGCGATTGGCAAAACCTTGCGCGACCGTGGGCTGATTAAAGCCCCCGTCACCGCCGACAAGATCCGCGATTACCTGGCCGCCCACCCCGACCAAGTGGATGAGGTGACGCACAGCAACCCCAGCTTTATCTTCTTCCACGTCACTAAGGAAGAAGCCCCGGGCGCGATGGGCGTGAAGCTGACCGGCGGGCGGAGTTTGGCGGTCGACCGCGACTACATCCCGCTGGGTGTGCCGGTGTTTGTGAAAACCACCAACACCTACGATGACAGCCGCTGGCACCGCCTGATGTTCGCCCAAGATGTGGGCAGCGCCATCCAAGGCCCGGTGCGCGGCGATATTTACTTTGGCCACGGCCCGCTGGCAGGGCAACGCGCCGGGCGGCAAAACGCCAGCGGCCAACTGTGGGTGATGGTGCCGCGCGAAAACGTGGGGATGCAAAGTGTGGTGGCCGAAGTAGAAGCCCCGCCCGCGCCCGCTGCTCCTACTTCTACTCTGGTAATTGGGCCGGGACCGGTGGCGCCGGAAGCCGCCAGTCCCTCACTCATTACCCTAGAAGCAGTGGCCGAGCTTCCCCAACCCGTGTTGCCTGCTGCCGAGCAACCCAGCTCGACCAACCTACCGTTCGGTGATGCGGACAGCGCAGCCGCGTTGATGGGTACCTCGCCCTAGCCAGCACGCTTACCCCCCTTACCTTATTGTAGCCAGTTGTATAATTAATAGACAAATTTGGCAGAACCCTTGGCTACACCATCAAGCTTGCCAAAGGACGGCGTGGCGCGGGCGGAACCTGCACCATCGGATGGCCAAGACGGTAGAACATCTGCAGAGTTGCTCCTGCCGGGGTTGCCGTAGCAACGTTCATGGCGGCACGCACTTCAGCCATTTCAGGGAACTCTTGCAAGGCTTGGCTTAAGGGCTGCATGGTCATCCCCAAAGCGGTTGCCTGCAGGTGCTGCCGAACATAAACGCTCCCGGCTAAAATTTGCTGAGCGCGCGTATTGCCGCGGGTGGTAATCCAGCCAAACGCCGGGCTGGCAGTGATTGCGGCAGAACCTTTTTCTAGGCCAATTTTGTTGGCAGAGCTACCCACCGGCAGCATCTCCTCGTGGGTTAGGGCACCAAAAGTTTTGCCCAAGGCAATCATGTTGCCGCGTAACGCAATGCCATAGGGGCGTAGGCTAATTTCGCGCTCACCAACTTGCATCACGTCCACGCTTTCCTTCCAAATGCGCGGCACACTCAATTCCACGCGGTAGGCTTCGCGGGCCAGGTTCGTCAAGGCTTCGTGCTGGGGTTGGCCGGCTAAACTCATGCCCATCGTCACCGGCGGGTTCGCTTTGCCCAATACCGTTGCCATTTCCACAGCCGATACCGGCTTGGCCATATCATAAGGGTCACGGTCGGTGCGGCGATTTAAAACCTGGGCAAAGAGCGGGTCTTTCTCCGGCTGACCGGGCGTAAACGCCACTTGGGCCACCACGGCACCAGCCTTGGCATAATCCTCTTCTTGGCCCTCTGGAAACAGCTTAACCTTCAGGGCATAACCACGTTCGGCAGCGGCCATGCGCAACAATTCCAGAAACGCACCATGGCCAATGGTCAGTTGCCGCGCAAACGGATCAGTTTCTGGCAGCAGCCAACGCGCATCATGGCGCAAGGTAAGCGTGTTATCATCACCCGCGTGAATCTTCCAGGGCTGCAAATTATGCGGGTTGGGCGCTAACAGGGCGTAAGATAACGCCCATAACCGCACATCCTGTTGGGTCTCACCGGCCGGGCCCTGCCAGGCGCGGTAGGGGTTACGGTCACCGGAAGGCGGCACCATCGATTGCCAATAGCGTGACCCTAAAAAAGCCATGCCAACCGTTACCATGGCCCCACCCGCCAAGGTCACGGTCACAAATTTACGCCGATCGAGATTAACCCCTAAAGTCATGGCACTCGTGCTCCTCTTGCAGGTTAAGTTCCGACCAGTGTTGATAAATGTCAAGCGCGCAACCCAGACCGCTCACCGTCGGACTTCGCAAACCAAACCGCACAAGGGTTAAGCCCGGTGCCGACGAACGGATTCGAACCATCGACCTACGCATTACGAATGCGCGTGTCCGCACAAATCCTAGTATATCGTGGTGCCGACAATCTGATTTGAACAGACGACCCCCTGCTTACGAAGCAGATGCTCTACCGGCTGAGCTATATCGGCACACAACGGCCTTTTACCGGGATTCTCGGCGATTTTCAAGTTGTTTGGCGGATAATTTCTGGAATGGTTTGGTGCTGCGCTGAAAGCCAGTCTGGCTGCGGGGTGTGAGTGTCACCGGTTGTCACCACCTACTAGGGGTTGTCATGGGCGACTGTCCCACGAGTGTCCCATAGAATATTGTGCTAAGCCATTGATTATGCTATATTTATGACATAAATCAGGAGGTTATATCATGCGAACCCCACAACCCTATTCTATCGAAAAGCGCGTCGCCAAATCGGGCCATATCAGCTACCGCGCCCGCATCCGTAGCCAGTTTGGGCATGTCTCGCGTACCTTTGACCGCCTGAGCGATGCCAAATCATGGGCTGAGAGCACCAAGGCTGATATTCGCCGGGGGGAGGTAGTGAATGTGATTGAGAAGCGGCGCACGCCTGTTTCGGCGTTGATTGACCGTTACCTCACCGAGTATGTGCCCCACCACTACAACGACAAGGAAATCAAATTCCGCCAAACGGAGTTCGGGCGGTGGCGGGAGCGCATCGGGCACCTGCCCGTGGGGGCGTTGAGCCCAAGCCAAATTTGCCAGGTGCGCGACCAGATGCTCCACGAAACCACTAACAAAGGTACTAAGCGGGCAGCCGCAACTGTGCGGCGCTCCTTAGCCATTATGTCGCACATGTTGAATATGGCGGTGAACGAGTGGGGTGTGATCCCCTTCAACCCGGTTGACCGCGTCAAGAAGCCTAAAATGGTAGCGGGGCGCACTCGCTTTCTGAGCCCTGAAGAGATGCAAGACCTGCTGGTCGCCTGCCGCAACCAGCCGTGCCCGCACCTGTTGCCGTTAGTGGTGCTAGCCATTGCCACCGGGGCCCGCAAGGGGGAGCTGATTTCGCTTAAGTGGAAGCATGTAGACTGGGAGCAAGGCGTGATTCGATTGATGAAGACTAAGAACGGCCACCCACGCTCGGTGCCGCTGACGGGGCTGGCCTACAAGATGATGCGGGAGAAATTTGCCTTGCATGGCATGAAAAGCGACTATGTCTTCGCCCGCGAGGATGGCAAATTCTACATGATTTTTGAGAAGTATTGGCAGCGGGCCAAAGCTGAGGCTGGGTTGGAAAATTTCCGCTTCCATGATTTGCGGCATACCGCAGCCAGCTATTTGGCCATGAACAATGCCTCGCTCCTTGAAATTGCTGCGGTCCTTGGACATCGCACCATGCAAATGGTACAACGCTACAGCCACCTGACCGAACAGCACACGGCTGACGTGGTGAAAAAGATGAACGACCGCGTATTTGGAAACCTACAAATTGAGCAAATTGAAGGCCCCGGAATGGTTGGACAGGCATCGGGGCAGGCCCAGCTGGAGCAATCTTTGTCAAAGGTTTGAGCACCTTTGCGGTATTCTTGAAGGAATGAATTTCCCTGACAAAAAGGCATCTTTGGTTGGTTTGTTGAGCGATGATGTTCGTCCTCATTATCGTAAAACTGAAGATCTAGAACAGTTGCGTATTGCGTTTGATGAAGTCTCTCGTTTGATTCCCGCTTTGCGAATGGTATTTGCTACTCAGGAGACTGGTCAGTCCCTATTATTCATTCATAACTGGGGCATGTTTCAGTTTTATGCTGGGTATATTCTGAATTCATTTATGGCGGTAAATGATGACTTAGAAGCTCATAGAAGTGGTGCAAAAGTAGCTAAGACAGCCCAAAAGATAT
>JADCGN010000009.1 GCA_020249005.1 Alphaproteobacteria bacterium | reverse complement strand
TGAGCGGGGCCCGGCAACTGGCGGCAAACTCGGCCAGGCCTTCCACCTCGCGTAAGATGTTTGCCGCGCGGGTGGCGATTTCCTGCCCCGCGGCCGTGAGGATGAGGCCGTGTGTGCGCCGTTCTACCAAGGGAATGCCAAGTTCTTGTTCAAGGTTGCCGATTTGCATCGAAAGGGCGGGCTGGGTCACGGCGCAAGCGGTGGCGGCGGCGCCAAAATTCCGGTGTTTGGCCAACGCCGTAAAGTAACGTAATTGTTTGGTGGAAGGCATAAACAGTCATAAGATTTTCTGATGGTTTTATCAAGATAATATAATTTTTCTATTGGTCTAACTTTGGGTATAGAAGGGGAACGAGCCGCGGGGCGAGGTGTTCCAACAAGGAAAGCAAACGTATGACCAACCCACAAAAATGCCCCTTTTCAGACAGTCGGCAATACCCCACCAAGGCCAGTGCACGCAGCAACCGCGACTGGTGGCCCGCGACGCTGAACCTGGACATTCTTCATCAGCACGACACCAAACCCAATCCGCTGGGCTCCCACTTTAATTATCGTGAGGCGGTAAAAACCCTGAATGTGGCCGCGCTGAAAGCGGATTTGCGAAAGCTTTTCCGGAATAGCCAGGAGTGGTGGCCGGCCGACTGGGGCCATTACGGTGGTCTGATGATTCGGCTGGCGTGGCATGCCGCGGGCACCTACCGCATGGCCGACGGGCGCGGCGGCGGCGGTACCGGCAGTATCCGCTTTGCGCCGCTGAATTCCTGGCCCGACAACGCCAGCTTGGACAAAGCCCGGCGGTTGCTCTGGCCGGTGAAGAGGAAGTATGGCCAGAAAATTTCTTGGGCCGACCTAATGATTTTGGCCGGCACCGAAGCCTATGCCGACATGGGGCTAAAGCCGTTTGGTTTTTCCTTTGGGCGTGAGGACATTTGGCACCCGGAAAAGGATATTTACTGGGGCAGCGAGCAAGCCTGGACCCCGCCTTCGGAAAGCCGCTATGCCGACGTGAACAAGCCTGAAACCTTGGAAAACCCGCTCGCTGCGGTGCAAATGGGCCTCATTTACGTGAACCCTGAGGGTGTGAACGGTCAATCCGACCCCTTAAAAACCGCGGGCCATATGCGCGAAACCTTTGCCCGGATGGCAATGAACGATGAAGAAACCGTGGCCTTAACGGCCGGTGGACACACGGTGGGGAAGGCCCACGGCAACGGCAGCGCCGCCGCCTTGGGGCCGGAACCTGAAGGCGCCCCCCTGGAACAGCAGGGTTTAGGCTGGGCCAATCCCAACCAACACGGGCAGGCTAACCAAGCGGTCACCTCGGGCCTGGAAGGGGCGTGGACCACTAACCCCACGGTGTTTGATATGGGCTATTTTGAGCTGTTGTTCGGTTACGACTGGGCCTTGGCGCGCAGCCCAGCCGGGGCCCAACAGTGGCAACCCATCGGCATCAAGCCCGAACACATGCCCGTGGATGCCAGCGACCCGACCGTGCGCCGCATGCCGATCATGACCGATGCGGATATGGC
Organism: Alphaproteobacteria bacterium; assembly: GCA_020249005.1. Taxonomy (GTDB): domain Bacteria; phylum Pseudomonadota; class Alphaproteobacteria; order UBA2136; family UBA6156; genus JADCGN01. The sequence goes on along the minus strand of JADCGN010000009.1, from coordinate 2,333 downwards.
GTTGAAGCTGGACCCAGCTTACCGCGCCATCTGCGAACGGTTTATGGCGAACCCGGAATATTTTAAGGATACCTTTGCGCGTGCCTGGTTTAAGCTGACGCACCGCGATTTGGGGCCCAAGACGCGTTACCTTGGCCCCGATGCACCCCAGGAAGACTTAATCTGGCAAGACCCCATTCCGGCTGGGCCTAAAGGGTATGACGTGGTGGCCCTCAAGGCGCGTATCGCCGCGAGTGGCCTGAGTGTGGCCGAGTTGGTGGCCACCGCGTGGGATAGTGCTCGCACCTTCCGCGGGTCGGACTTCCGCGGCGGGGCCAATGGGGCGCGGATCCGCTTGGCGCCGCAAAAGGATTGGCTGGGCAACGAGCCGGAGCGTCTGCATCGCGTGCTGGCTGTGCTGGAGCCTTTGGCGCAAGAGTTTGGTGCCAGCGTGGCCGACGTGATTGTGTTGGCTGGCAACGTGGGCGTTGAACAGGCGGCACACGCTGCAGGCTTTAAGGCGGATGTGCCCTTCGCCCCAGGGCGCGGTGATGCCACGGCCGCGCAAACCGATGCGGCCGCCTTTGCGGTGTTGGAGCCTGTGCACGATGGCTTCCGTAACTGGCTGAAGCAGGATTACGCGGTAACGCCGGAAGAGATGTTGCTCGACCGCGCGCAGCTGATGGGCCTTACCGGCCCGGAAATGACCGTACTGCTGGGTGGGTTGCGGGTGTTGGGGGCCAACCACGGTGGCGCGCAACATGGCGTCTTCACCACGCGCCCTGGGGTGCTGACGAATGATTTTTTCGTCACCCTGACCGACATGGCCTACACCTGGCACCCCGCCGGGCCGAACCTGTACGAACTACGCGATCGCCAAACCGGGGCCACGCGGTGGACTGCCACCCGGGTGGATTTGGTGTTTGGCGCCAATTCCATCCTGCGCGCCTATGCCGAGCTGTACGCGCAAGACGACAGCCAGGCCAAGTTTGTGCAGGATTTTGTGGCGGCTTGGACCAAAGTCATGAACCAAGACCGTTACGATTTGGCTTAGGCCCCTGCGCCCATTCGGCAAGCCCCCACCCGGTAAGCCTAAGGCTGGTCGGGTGGGGGTTTTTGTTCAGGAAAAGGTGATTTTAAACCTCTTGCAACCCCAGCAAGGCCTGTTGCGCGGCGGGGCTGAGCGACTGGAACAACGGGTCGGCCTGCATGGCCTGCGTATCGACTCTGAATTTTAAGGGTGGCAGGGCCTGGTAAGCGGCTTGATCAAGCGCGGTGTTGGCTTTCACCACCTGGCCGCCGCTTTGGCGGGCAAGATATTCGGCCCGCGCTTGGGCCAATTGCGGGCCATCACCCTGGCTGGGCAAACCTTGCAGGTTGCCGCGGAACCCTGCAAAAGTGGCGGCTCCGCCTTGGTTATCCAGTGTGGCCACCACCTGGCCATTCACCACCACGTGGGCATAGGGCTGGGCGCTCGGGTGCGCATGATAATCTTCTACTTGCCGGTATTGGTTGGTTAAAAACGTCTTAAAACTGGCCTCAAATTCCTGCTGTTGGGCGGCTGTGGGGGTAAAGCGGTACTGGGAAAAATCCAGCACTGTGGCGTTGGTGAGGGGAATCCCGGTGGTGGACATGGCGCTGACGTTCTTTGGTTAAAGTTGGCTCTTTCAAATAAGAAATGTACCAAAAGTTACTTGGACTTAGCCTTTGCCAAAAGCCGCGCGCCTAACCGGGATGGCATGCGTGGAGCGAACAGAGGTTGGCGCAGTTGCTGTTGCCACCACTCCGCATTGCACCAGAGGGCCTTCCAACAATCCCAGCGCCGCATGCAGCCGCCGCCAGAGGGTGGCCTTGCTCACCCCCGCCAGCAGCGCCAATTGCGCCGCACTATAACGGTAGCTGAGCCGTACCCGGATACCTTGGCGGCGCAGCTTTTCCTGGTGAGCCAGGGCGGCGTTAAGGCGGGCTTCGTCGGTCCAGTCGCCCCAGGCCCACAGGCGCAGCAACTGCTGGGGCGCGGCGGGCAATTGCTGCAGGGCTTGTTCAATTTGTAAGGCGAGACTGAGCCGCCCGGCGGCATCGTGCGGCAGGTTGGGCCGGAAGCGTTGCCCCCAATGGGCGGCTACCTGGCTGGCTTCCTGCCCTAGATTGAGTGCCGCCAGCGCCGCTTCCTGCTGCTGGGCGGGCGCCAGCGCCACCCGTTCGGCCAAGGTGCCCGAGTTGCGCGGCAGGCGGCGGCGGCGCAGCACCTCGGTGGCCCACAGCAGGGCTTCGCCCGCGCTGCCAAAGGGGGGCGGTGCGGCGGCTTCGGCGGGAGTGGTGGGCAACAGCGGGAGCAGGGCGGTCATGGGGCG
>JADCGN010000089.1 GCA_020249005.1 Alphaproteobacteria bacterium | reverse complement strand
GCCTTCGCCCACCGACACCCTCACCGTGCGGAACTTGGCCTTCACCGCGCCACGCGGCAACCTGTTTGTGGTCTCGGGCACCGTGTTGAATCTCGGCAACTCCCCTACCCTGAACCTCACCGGCTTCAGCCCCGGCGGCGAAGTGCAGGCCATTTTCGATTTTTTCCCCGACCAAAACCCCAAGCTGCTGAAAACCTACCGTTGGCTGCGCGAAAACCTGATCGACGCCCGCTATAAAAACCTGGTGGCCAAGGTGGGGCTAAACCTGGCGGCCTTCCCCGGTTGTGGTGATACTTGCGGCCCGATGACCATCGATGCCGAGGTGCTGGGCGGCACAGTGCGCTATCTGGATGACCTTCCCCCTGCCACCATTGCTTCGGCCACCCAACCGGCGCGCTTTTATTGGCGCGGCCAGCAACTGGTGGTGATTGCGCCCGCCGCCACATTGGGCAACCAACGCGCGCAGAGCGTCTGGGTGAACGTCAACAACATCTTCTCGCCCTCCCCCACCATCGTGCAGGTTTCGGGCACCTTAAGTGGCGAGGTCAACGCGGTGATTGAACGCCTCAACGCCATGCCGGAAATCCGTGGCCGCATTCCCGGCCAATACACCGGGCGGCACCAGACGGTGCTGAACATTCAGGTGCCGCTGGTTCGTCACGTTTCGCCCAGTTTTATCAGCAGTACCGTATTGGTGCAGGGCGTGGTGACGCAACCCAACGTGGTGGGCCTGCCGGTTCTGGGCAGCAGTACCTTGGCCGCCCCGCGTGCTACCGTAACTCTTGATGCAGCCAAAATCCTGACCGTGCAGGCCGCGAACGCCACCTTGCAGAGCGGCAAACTGGGGCTACAATGGCGACAGAATTTGCAACCGGGCCGCCCAGCCGCCTTGCAGCTCAGCCTTAGCGGCACCGTGCCCGGAGCATGGTTGCAGCAAAGGGCGGGGGCCGAAAATCTTGTCGCCAGCGGTGCGGCTCGGGTGGTGGCTACGTTTCAGGAAGAGATTTCCGGCACCTGGAGCTTCCAAGGCAGCGCCGATGGCAAAGGCTTGGCCTTGGCCCTGCCACCTGCCAACTACCGCAAGTCTGCCGGATTGCCGTTGCAGGTGGCCGCGCAAGGACGCTACCAGCTTAACCCGGCCACGTTCAGCCTCACCAACTTGCGCGTCAGCGGCTACCAGGCCGAGGTTTCCGGCAGCCTAAGCCTGCCGCTGGCCAACCCCGAACGCGGCACGCTAAGGTTGCCCACTTTAAAGCTTGGCACCACCGAGGCGGCCGTGAGCCTAAACGCCGGGACCTTGCAACTGCGTGGTCAAGCGCTGGATTTACGTGGCCTGCAACCCAACAACACCAACCAACGTCGCCTGGGGGATATGCAGGTGGATGCTCAGCTGAACCGCTTGCTGTTTGGCCAGGGCGAACTCCGTCAGGCCACGCTGCAAGTGGCCAACCGCAACAACCGCTGGCAGGTGCAGCGCGTGATGGGTGAGGTCGCCGGCGGGGGCCGCGTTAGCGTGGTGCGGCAAGGCAATCGGCTCAACGTCAATGTGCCCAACCTGGGCCAGCTGCTGCAAAGTTTTGGCTTCTATGAAAAACTGAAGGGCGGCACGCTGTTTGGAACCCTGGTGTACCGCACTCCCAACGTGGCCAGCGGCGAGCTGAAGCTGAACGACTTTGAACTGCGCAACCCACCCACCATGATGAAGATTTTGGGGCTGTTGTCGCTCGAGCAACTGGTGGCGGGTACCGATACCACCAAGTTCGCCAACGGCAAATTGCCGCTGACCGTCAGCGATGACAGTTTTGCCCTCCGTAGCGCCCACTTCAGCGGCCCCAGTATGGATTTACGCCTGGATGGCCGCTACCTGCGCGGCACCGGCGAGCTGGATTTTAACGGCAGCCTGGCCCCGGCCATTCCCTTCAACCGCCTGGTGGCCAAAGTTCCACTGCTGGGCACCTTGCTGACCGGCAGCCAAGATGGCTTGGTGGTGGCCGATTTCCGCTTAAGCGGCCCAAGCGGTGATCCGCAAGTCAGTGTCCGCCCGCTCTCCATCCTCACGCCTGGGTTATTGAAGGACTTGTTCCGCGGCGGCAGCCAAAGCCCCGCCATCCCACCATCCCGTAAGGAAAGCGCCCGCTGATGCCGCGTATTGTATGTCTGATTCCCCTCATTTTGCTTGCCGCGTGCCGCCAGCAGCCGAATGAAAACAGCGCCGAGCTGCCCACCCAAGCCCAGCCGCCGTTGCCGCAAGAAACCCTGCAACTGCGGGGCCCCAACGGCCAGAATATTCTCGTCCAGGCCGAAATTGCCGACGACGAACCCGAGCGCGAAGCGGGGCTGATGTTCCGTACCACATTGGTAAGCGGTACGGGGATGCTGTTCGTTTTCCCCAACGCCCAACGCCTGAGTTTTTGGATGAAGAACACGCCCTTGCCGCTCGATTTGCTGTTCTTCCGCCAAAGCCAACACCTGGCCACCGTGGCGTGGGCCCACCCCTTCGATGAAACGCCGCTCGGGCCCACCGACCCGGCCGATGCCGTGCTGGAAGTGCCAGGCGGCTGGGCGGCCGCCAACGGGGTGGGGCCTGGCTGGCAACTGGTGCGGCCGTAACCCAGCATGCGCCACCTGGTTGCCGGGTTGCTGCGGCTGTATCAGCTTACGCTTTCCTTTTGGCTGGGCCGCAATTGCCGCTTTCTGCCAACGTGCAGTGAGTACACCCGTCAAGCCGTACTGCGCTTTGGCGTAGTGCGCGGTCTGCGTTTGGGCGGGCGGCGCCTGCTGCGCTGCCACCCGTGGGGCCCCAGCCAAGCAAGCGTAACGTTTGACCCTGTCCCCGATTCATGGCAAGGAACGCCGTGCCAGCATGAAAGGTGCCACCCCCGATGAGCCTCTACGACGCCCCCCATCAACCCAAAACCAACCAGCGCCTGTTGCTGGCCGTGGTGCTGTGCGGCGCGATCCTGTTTGTCTCGGACTTCTTCACCCAACGTTACCTGGGGCACCACTTGCTGGGCGCACCGGTTAAGCCGGCGGCCACCGCCACCGCACCCGCCCCGGTAACTACCAGCCCCGAGGCGTTGACCCAAGCCACCCCCCAATCTCCTGCCGTCACCGCCGCCGCCGTCAGCCTGCCGCTGCGGAATGAGCGCGTGCGCGGGGCCATCAATACTCAAGGCGGCATGCTCGATCAGCTGACGCTGAACCAGTACCGCAACGAAATTAAGGAAGCGGGCGGCTACCCGATGTTGCTCCCCGCCAGCCAAAGCCCAACCACCGCGGAATACGTGTTGGCCGGCTGGCAAGGCGCGGGCGTGGCGGGCCCCGATGCCCAGACCATCTGGCAACCGGAGGCCGACCCAATTACCCCAGGTGCCCTTACCTTGGTGTGGCGCAATGCCACCGGCCAGGCCTTCCAGCGCACTTGGCAGCTGCGGCCCAACAGCTACCTGTGGGAAGTGACGGAACGGGTGGTCAACAGCGCGGCGCTGCCGGTCACGCTCACGCCCTATGCCCAGGTGGTGCGCCACGGCGGGTACACCAAGACCGAACGCAGCAACTTCGTGAACTACTTCGGCCCGATGGGGCAACTGAACGACGGCGAACACACGCTGCTGAAGGAAGAAAGCTTCAAGGACGTTAAAAAGGCTGGGCAGAGCGAAGTCTGGCAAGGTACCGATGGCTGGTGGGGCATTACCAGCCAGTATTTTGCTGCCGCGATTGTCCCTCCGGCCGGCCAACCCACCAGCCGCCAATTTGCCTACCGCCAAGCAGGGGCCGCCGAGATTTACACCGCCGGGGTGCAGTTTGCGCCGCAGACCGTGGCGGGCAACGGCGGCACCGCCGAGGTGCGCTACCTGGTGTACGCCGGGCCCAAACACGACGCAATGTTGAAGGAAGCGGGCGCCGGGTTGGAACAGGCCATTTCCTGGGGGTGGTTTGAGCCACTGGTGAAGGGGCTCTATTACGTGCTGGCGCTGCTGCAGGGGTTGTTTGCCGGGTTTGGCCTGGCCAGTTGGGGGGTGGCGGTGATTGCGCTCACCATGTTGCTGAAGCTCGCCACCTTCCCGTTGGCCAACACCAGCTACCGTGCGATGGCCAAGATGAAAAAGCTGCAGCCGGAAGTGGAAGCCCTGAAGAAGAAGCACGGCGATGACCAGCAAGCCATGGCGCTGGCGATGATGACTCTTTACAAGGAACGGAAGGTCAACCCGATGAGTGGCTGCTGGCCGATGCTGATCCAGATCCCGATCTTCTTCGCCATGTACAAGGTGGTGTTGGTGATGTTCGAGTTCCGCCACGCGCCCTTTCTGTGGATGAGCGACCTGGCGGTGCACGACCCCTTCTACATCCTGCCAGTGCTGATGGGCGCCTCGATGTGGGTGCAGTTTAAGCTCAACCCCACGCCGACCGACCCGGTGCAGGAAATGGTGTTCAAGTGGATGCCGCTGATGATGACCGTAATGTTCCTGTGGTTCCCGGCCGGTTTGGTGCTCTACTGGTTCACCAACAACCTGCTGTCCATCGCCCAGCAGGCCTGGATGATGCGACGCGAAAAGGCGCTTTAGGCGCCGTTTCCCCGCTCCACCGTAATCGCGTTGGGGTGAACCCGTACGGTGGTATCGCACAGGTCCACGGCATTTTCATCCGATGATACGACATCGTAAAAATAGGGCAGCTGTGTAATTTTTTTAAACGCCTCACGCAGCTCACGCTGCCCCTCTTCCAGCTGAATAAACAGGATATTACGCCCAACAATCCCCATGGCCAGCAAGATTGGTACGGCATCCAACAACTCACTCCACGACTTGGCGCAAATTAAGACGGTTTTCATCATCAGCACGTCTCCTTTTTACCGTCATTAAAGGGAGACAGGGGTGCGGGGAAAACAAAAATCGCGCAACGCGTTCGTTTTCCTCGTGAAAGAGCATCGGCCTTCTCACATCTGAGAAGGAATTCAAAGAGGATCTCCGCAATGGACCAAATCCAAGCCGTGGTCAACGACATCGACCTCAGCCACATCACCAACCGCCTGCATGACCGCGGCGGCTACGAACAGGATGTGGCCCTGCAAGCCACCGACATGTACCGTAAGTTCCTGTACCTGAAAGCCAAGTACCCCGGCATGCCGCTGGTTGGCCCCCGCTTGGTCGACCAAGCCTGGCACGAGCACATCCTCAACACCGAAGCCTACATGAAGGATTGTCAAAAGCTGTTCGGCTGCTACATGCACCACAATCCGAATCCGCCTTCCAAGGTTCACTCCGCCGGATGGGAGAATACCAAAAATCTGTTCGTGAAAGAGTTTGGGATTGACCTTACCAAAGGCACTCTTGAGGGCTTTCAAGTTGCAGATGCAAGCGTTTAGACTTTATAGAAAAACATACTCATCGTAGTTTTAAATCCAAGAGGTACTTCGTGGCCCATTAAAGATGGCGACTCCTCGTATTTGGGTTCAGGCCTTAGGGGCTTGAGCCCAAGTCTTTTTAGAATAGTTTTAATTTCATCTGCTTGGTGAGCCCGAGAGTAATAAGGCAGATAAGTCTCTATAATTCCACTACGCAAGAGAAGGTGCATAATCCCGTCTTTCTTTAAACATCTAGACATTTCGGTTAAAGCTTTACCAAGCCCAAGTTCTAATGAATTAGGTATATATGGAAAGTAATGTAACCCCATGTAGGATGTTACAATATCCATACTTTCTTGTGAAAAGCTGTGATTCATCCAATTCTCATTACGGACTGTACCATGTGGTAATTCGCCAGCACGCTCAAAATTATGTATGTGTTGCCAAGCTTTAGAGGAGCGTTCTATTCCATGAAGTAAAAACCACTCACGCTGATGCCGATAAAGATACCGCAAATATCGGCAAGTTCCTGAGCCAAAATCTAAAATTTTAAGTCTCTTACCATTTTTCCGAGGTTGTACAACTATCAATAAGTCTTCAATCCAACCTAAATTAATGGGCTTAAAGTTATGCGCCACCCGCGCATAATAGTTTTCACCAGAACGACTTTCAAAATATGTTTGGATTGCCGTATCCACATAGTCGCAAAAGGGCCCAGCCCAAATCGGGTTAAAATGTTCATTAGGCTGTTGGTAGCGCGCGAGCAGATGTTCGATGTAAGTCGCCAGCTGTCGATTGGCCCTTAAAGTTCTGACAATCTCAAGCGTATTGCCACTACATCTTCCGTCAGTCGCCAGTCCGGGTGGTAGTGGCGATAGTTCAGCTCATTAATAATAAAAAGCGGAATCAAATCTTTAAGCTCACTCGGGCGGTAGGTTGGTCCCGTTTCATACAGTTGTAAGGCCGTCAAGACGGTCTGAATGACATGCCCGGTGACTTCAAACAATTTCGTCAACCCGTAACAATGCTTGGCTCTCCCCATGCAGCAACCAATCCGTGCTGACATTCCCCAGCTGGGCCAGTCTTACCAACCGTTCATGCGGAATCGGCGTGCCCTGCAAATAGCGGTAAAGCTGGGCCGAAGAAATGCCGCTCTGTTGCACCACCTGCTGGTGGCCCAACTTTTTCACATATTCCTTCAGGCGCTTCAGCCGGGCAAGTTCATGCGCTTGGCTCATGAAGGATCAAATTCTTATAGCAATAACAACGTCGCCAACCCCAAGAAGACAAAGAAGCCCCCCACGTCGGTGAAGGTGGTGGTGATGACGCCCGTGGAAATGGCCGGGTCATAATTAAAGCGCTTCAACAGCAACGGCGTAAACCACCCCGCAGCAGCGGCGATCAGGTGGTTGGCCACGGTGGCCAGCGCAATCACCAAGGCCAGCATCCAGTTGCCGTACAGCAGGCCAACCCCGATGGCCATGACCAACGCCAAAATGGTGCCGATGTAACCCCCCGCCATAAACTCTTTCTTGAGCAAGGCCCAGGCGTTTTGTTTGGTGATTTGCCCCAACGCCAGCCCGCGGATGATCACCGTTTGGGTTTGCGTGGTGGCGTTGCCGCCCATGCTGGCCACAATCGGCATCAGCACCGCCAAGGTGGTCAGCTGCGCGATGCTGTTTTCAAACAGCGCAATCACCGCAGCGGCCGCAATCGCCGTGATCAGGTTGATCCCCAGCCACGGCAGGCGGTGGCGGGTGGTTTCGCTTACCGGGGCAAACAAGTCTTCGCTCTCATCTACCCCGGCGGCGGCGGCCTGCACGTAGGCGGCATTGGCCTGCACCGTATCCAGCACGTCGTCAATCGTAATCCGCCCTAGCAACGTGCCATCCACTTCCACCACGGCCAGGTTGTGCAGGTCGTACTTTTCAAAGATCTGAATCACTTCATCACTGTTGGTGGTGGGGTTCACGGTCAGTGGTTCCCGCCGCATGATGCTTTCCATGCTTGCCGCCAACGGGGCTTTCACCAGCCGGTGGAGCGAGACAGTCCCCAGCAGTTTGCGTTCGCCATCCACCACAAACACCGTGCCGGGGTTGTTGGGCATGTCGTCGGCACTGTCGCGCAGATACCCCAACAGTTCGGTGGCGGTTTGAGTTGGCTTGGCGGTGAACACTTCCAACTGCATCATGGCGCCTGCGGTATCTTCCGCGTAGGTGAGCAGCTGTTTGGTCTCGCCGTCATCCAGCAAATCCTCGGCATCGGGGCCGGTGTCGTCGGCCAGTTCCTCCACCACCTGGGCCATGTCGGCGGCGTCATCGCTTTCCAGCTCGGCAATCGCATGCCGCACCTCTTCGGGGCGCAGCAGGCGCAGCACGTGGGCCTGCACCCCCTCTTCCAGCTCGGCCACCACGTCGCCCAGATGCTCATACGGAATATGGCTAAGGATAATCCCCCGCTCGTGCCGCGGCAGCCGTTCAATCAAGTCGGCAATGTCGGCGGGGTGGATGTCGGCCAGCAAACGCCCCAAAGCCTCCGGCTCGTTGGCCAGCGCCCGCAGCACCGAAAGATACGCCTCTTCGGTGAGCTTGATGTGCGGCTGGTCTTCGTAGTGCTTGGGGTGGGTCATCGGCTAGCGCCCGCTTTTGCGCAAGGTGGGGCGGCCACGGCTGGCGTGCTGTTGGGCCTGCACCACCGCCAACGCGGTCAGGTTGATCACACGGCGCACCGGCGCATCCACGCTCACAATGTGTACCGGCTTTTCCAGGCCCAGCAGAATCGGCCCAATGTAATCCACGTCATTGCCGACCATCCGCACCAGGTTAAAGCCGATGTTGGCACTGTCTACATCCGGGAAGATCAGCAGGTTGGCTGGTTCTGTCAAGCGGCTGGCGGGGAAGATGCGCTGCATCACCTCGTGGTTGAGTGCGGTGTCAGCCTGCATTTCGCCTTCCACCGGCAAATCGGGCCAACGGGCTTGCAAAATCCGCCGCGCCTGCTGCAACTTTTCGGTGTTGGCATTGCGGCTGCTGCCGAAGTTGCTGTGGCTGAGCAGGGCCACGCGGGGCTGAATGCCGAACTGCTGCATTTCGCGCGCCGCCAGCACCGTCATCTCGGCCAGCTGCTCGGCGGTGGGGTTTAGCTGAACGTGGGTGTCGGCCATGAACAGTAG
>JADCGN010000088.1 GCA_020249005.1 Alphaproteobacteria bacterium | reverse complement strand
CAAGGTGGCCGCTCGCGTGTTGCACCAGCCGGCCAAAATTGAATTGGCCCCCGCCAAGCCCAACCACAGCCTGATTACCCAACGCGCCTACCGTGCCGATAGCCAAGAACATAAATTCCTCCAGTTGATTGAGCTATTGGGCCAAGAGCGTGTCGACCAAGCGATTATCTTCGCCGCCACCAAGCACGGCAGCGATAAGTTGGCTGAACGCCTGGCCAAAACCGGCTTCGCCAGCGCGGCTTTGCACGGCGGGATGAAACAAAACGCGCGGAAACGCACGCTGGACCAACTGCACCGCGGCCAGTTGAAGTTGCTGGTAGCCACCGATGTGGCGGCGCGCGGCATTGACGTGAAAGAGTTGGGCCACGTGATCAACTTCGACCTCCCCCAGGTGGCGGAAGACTACATCCACCGTATTGGCCGTACCGGGCGCAGCGGTAGCAGCGGCGTAGCGATTTCGCTGATCGCCCCCAGCGACGTGCCAATGCTGCGCGACATTGAAAAGGTGCTGGGCAAGAAAATGGACTTGGCCCAACTGCCCGGTCATGAAAGCGAATTGAGCCTGGAAGAATTTGCCCGCCAAGGGGCCTTGGCGCCGCGCAGCCGCAAGCAACCGCGCAAGCCGAATTTTTCGGGCGGTGCCGGTGGCCAACCGCGCAGCCGCAGCGCGACCCCCAGCCATGGCGGCTTCCAGAAGCGCAGCCACGCCGGTAAGGGACGTGACGGTGGCGCAGGAGGCTTTGGGGGCGGTGAGCGCAGCAGCGCCAAAGCCCGGCCGCAACGCTGGCGTTAACGCGCGGCGGGCACGCCCGTCACATCCAGCTGAATCAGGATGTTCCGGCTCACCCATTCGGCGGTGGGGTCGGATTGCACGCCGAGGCTGAACGCCAAACGATCTACCTGCACGGCGCCCAACGCGCGCAGGGCGCCGTCGGTACGCCCTGGAATCGGCGCCACGGTAAAAGTCAGGCTGGCGGGTTGGGTGATGCCGCGCAGCGTGAGGTTCCCTTGCGCGGTGTAAGTGTTTTGCTTGGCCCCTTTGGCAATCGCGGTGCTAACAAAGCTGGCGGTGGGGAATTTTTCGCTGTTAAACCAATCGGCCGTGGGCAGGGTGGTGTCGTAAGTGGGGTTGCCCGTCTTCGCGCTTGCCGTTTGGAAGGTGGCCTGCAGCGTGCTTTGGGTGGGGTCGTCCACGTTCCAGTCAATCGCCGCATTCCACTGGCCAAAGGCGCCTTGAAAGGTGGCCCCGGCGTGGGTGCCACGGAAGGTGACGTGGCTCTTGGCCATATCCAACTGGTAGGGCGCAGCCTGCACCGCGGGCACCGCCAACACCAACATGGCCACCACGGCAAACCAGACCCGCGGCAGCAGGTTCAACTTATCCAAATACCAATGCTTGGCCACGGCCGCCAGGTGCAACGCCAGCAGTACCATGAGGCCGTTGGCAAGCAACTCATGCGTTTCGTAAGCCGCTTCATTCACCCACGTAAGGTCTGCCAGCCCCGGCAAATGCGGCCACGCCACGCTGCCCCAGAGCAGGGTGGGCAGGCCGTAGGGGCTGCTGCTCACCATCACCCAGCCGCTTAGCGGCAGCAGAAGCATCGCGGCATAAAGCCCCAGATGCCCCAACAGGGCGGCCTTGCGTTCAATTGGCGAAAAGCCGGCGGGCGGCGGTGGAATTCTTCCCGCCACCAGCGCCCACAGGCGCACCACAATGCGCAGGCTCACCAGCAGCAGCACGCTCACGCCAAAGGCCTTATGCCATTGGATCAGCTGAAACTGCTGCATTTTGCTCAGCAGTTCGTTGTCGGTAAGTAGACCGCTCCCCAGCATGCCCACAATCAGGATGGCGATCAGCCAGTGCAGCAGCACCAGTGGGGCGGGGTAGCGGGCAATGTTCATGGCAGCAGTCTACGCGCTTGGTGGTGAAGTTCAACCCTCTCCGTTAGTTGGGCATTTTTACCTGTGGCGCGCTGTGGAATTCGGTTTCCAGGATAATCTGCACGCTGTCGCCCACGGCCGGCACATAGGTGGCCAGGCCCCAGTCGCTGCGCTTGATGGTGCCGGTGGCGCTGAAGCCAATCCCCGCCACGCCTTCGGGGGCAAACGGCTTTTGGGTGTAGCCGCCGTTAAAGGTGGCGGCCAAGGTTACGGGCTTGGTAACCCCCAGCATGGTGAGGTTGCCGGTAATGGTGGCGGTGTTGGCGCCGGTCAGCTCCACCTTAGTGCTTTTGAAGGTGATGGTTGGGAACTTGGTAGCATTGAACCACTGGGCGCCGGTGGCCAATTCCTTGTCAAAATCCTTTTCCGCCGCGTTGGGGTAGTCGGTTTCCACGCTCAATGGGTTAATGGTGGCTTCCACCCGTGCCGCCGCGGGGTTTTTCGGATCCAGTGTCAGTTTGGCGTCAAAATCGGTAAAGCGCGCAGTGTAGTTAGCAAGGCCCAGGTGGCTCACTTTCCAGGTCAGGCTCGCGTGGGTTTTATCCAGCGTATAAGCCCCCGCAGGCAGTTCACTGGGTTTGGCCATGGCCGGGGCTTGGGCCATGGCGGCCAACGGCATGGCCAACAATGCAGCGGTGAAGGAAAGGCGGTGAATGGCGGTGAATTTCATGATTGATTCTTTCATTAATATTGAAATAACGAAATGAGAGTAAGCCGCCAGGGTGGTAGTCGTCAAGAGGGGGTAACAGATGTTTAGGTCAGCCCGGCGGCGGCCAGCTTTTCGGCCAGAATGGTCACGGAAATTCCCAACACATCGGCGGCGTATTGGCGGTTGCCCCCCGTATAGGCCAACGTTTGCACCAGGGCCTCACGTTCCAGTTCGGCCAACCGTTTGGGGACAAACGGGGCATTGCCGCTCGCCCCGCCATAGGCCGCCGCCACCGCGGCATAGGGTGAGGCCGCGGGGGCCACACTGGCGCGCGCGTTCTCGTTGTTTTCGGCCATGCCCATCTGGGCCAGGCTCATCGGCGAAAGAATGATGTGGTCGGCCGTGATAGCGGCAGCCTGTGGCCCGGCCAGCAGTAGGGCGCGGTGCAGGGTGTTTTCCAGCTCCCGCACGTTGCCCTTCCAATAGCAGCCTTCCAACTTCTGCTGGGCCTCGGGCGTGAGCGTGGGGGCGTGCGGAAACCCATTGGCCTGGGCATGACGCTGGAGAAAATACGTTGCCAACGGAGCGATATCCCCCACCCGCTCGCGCAGCGGCGGAATCGGCAGCATCACCACACTTAAGCGAAAGTACAGGTCTTCGCGAAACTTGCCTTGGGCCACGTAGTCTTCCAACGCGCGGTTGGTGGTGGCGATCAGGCGGAGATCCACGTTGACGGGCTTGTCGGCGCCAACTGGGTCAATTACGCGTTCTTGAATCGCGCGCAGCAATTTGGCTTGCAGCGCCAAATCCATTTCGGAAATTTCATCGAGCAGCAAGGTTCCGCCGTGGGCTTGGGCAAACTTACCCTTGCGCTCGGCCAGCGCCCCGGTGAAGGCCCCTTTGGCGTGGCCGAACAGTTCGCTTTCCAGCAGGGCTTCCGGGATTGCCGCACAGTTCACCGCCACAAAGGGGCCATCTTTGCGTGGCGAGTTTTCATGAATGTAACGGGCCAACACCTCTTTCCCGGCGCCGCTTTCGCCCCGCAGCAGCACGGTGGCCTGGCTCTGCGCGTAGGTGCGGGCTTCGGCCAGCAACGCTTGGGTTTTCGGGTCGCCCGCCAGTGGCCCGCCGCTGGGTGCCGCCGGGGTAAATTTTTTGCACAGCGCCTCCAGCAACCGGGGTTCCACCGGGTCGGTGAGGTATTCCACCGCACCCAACCGGATGCACTTGGCCCCCACCGCCGGTTTGGCCGGGCCCACCACGGCCACCGGGACGCTGTGGCGGTTGTTGAGCAAGGTGTTAAGCAGGTCGGGCAGCAATTCGGGCGTGGTGACAATCAGGCCATACACCGCCTGGTTCAGCGCGTGCAGCATACCGGGAAGATCCGGCACCACCGTGGCTGCGCCCGGCAGCGGGGTGGAAAGGTTCACGGCCAACAACATGGGCGAATGGTGGCAAAGCTTGGCCGCTTAGGCAAGCCGCTTCACGCCGGCAGCGCTTAGCGGCTGAGCGGCGCCTGAATCCCCTTGGCCCCGGTGCCGAGCACGGTGGGGCGCTTGGCGCCAAAGGCCAGCAGCAGGTTGGCCACGGGCAGGTCGTTCTTGGCCAAGGCAATGTCCATCGGCAACAGCCCGCCGCGGTCGCGCACATCGGCGCGGGCGCCGCTTTCCAGCAACAGTTTGGTCATGTCGTAATAGCTGCCGGTGGCAGCGGCGTGCAGCACGCTGCGGCCGGTAATATCTTGCAAATTGGGGTTGGCATTGTTCTGCAGCAGCAACCGCGCCAGGGGCAGAAAGTTGCCGCGCACCGCCATGGTGAGTGCGGTGTTGCCGAAACGGTCTTGCACATTCACCAACGCGCCGCTGTTGAGCAGGTAGCTGGCCATCGCGCGGTTATTGTTTTCGGCGGCGGCGAACAAGGGCGTCCAGCCTTCCAGCGTGGCGGCATTGGGGTTGGCGCCGTTTTCCACCAACAGTTTGACCAACGGCAGATTATTGGCGCTGGCGGCGCGGTGCAGCGGGGTTTGTAGGTTGCTGGCGGTGGCTTCCAGCAGTGCCCCGCGCTTAATCAACACCTCGGTGGCGCCCAGTTGGTTGCTTTCCGCCGCCGCATGCAGCACGGTGCTGCCGAAGGCGTTGCGGGCATCGATGTTCATGCCGGTGTTGAGGAACGCATTGATTGCGCGGATGTCGCCCTTCCGCGCGGCGGCAAAGAACCCTTCGGTGGTAAAACTGTAACCGATTTGCGCCAGGAATTGACGTTGGCGCACACCATCCTTATCCACCAGCGTGCCGCTCAGCCCCTTGCTGAGCTCTTGCAGCTCCTCTTCGGAAAGCGCGTTGAAGGTGTTGGGGGCCAGGCCGTCGGGCCGGGGGCCGATCGGCTGCGGCGGCGGGGTGAGTTGGGTGCGGTAGTCACGCTGGTTGGTGGGGCTGGTGGTGGCGGGTGCCGGAGTGAGGGGCAGCTCGGCCAACGTCAGTTTGGCTTCCACTTGGCCATAAGGGGTATTGCCGAACAGGCCGAAGTGCTTAATGGCCCACAAGCCCACCACCGCCACCGTGGCCACGGTAGCACCCGCCAACAGGCGGTTTTTGAATGGCATAGCGGGTACGAAGCGCGGCATTTTGCCCCCTACCAAGCCGCCTTTGCCTTGACAGGTCAAGCCAGATCGGAAGAGCATACGTCT
>JADCGN010000087.1 GCA_020249005.1 Alphaproteobacteria bacterium | reverse complement strand
CGCGGCCCCAGTTGGTGGGGGCGCGCACTTGGCCCACTTCAGCAATCCCAGCCTGCAAGGGTTCCAGTAGCCCCAACTTGCCCAAAAACTCTTGCTGGGCCGTGGGCCCGCCCAGGTCGGCAATCTTCGCCGCCCCGATGTTGGAACTGTAGCGCAGCACCTCTTCCACGCTCAGAATGGCTTTCTTGGCGCGGTAGTCTTTAATCGTGAAGCGGCCAATCTGCAGCGGAAAGCGCGCATCGATTTTGGTCTCGGGCGTAATCGCATGGTTCACCAACCCTTGCGCCACGGTAAAGAGCTTGAAGGTGCTGCCCATTTCGTAGCTGCCTTGGGTCACACGGTTAAAGCGGCTGTCGGGGCTGGCGCGGCCAAAGTGGTTGGGGTCGAAATCGGGCAGGCTCACCAACGCCACAATCTCGCGGGTGGGTAGGCCGCTCTCGGTACGGGTTTTCAACACCACGCCCCAGGCGGCTTTGGCTTCACTCACCCCCAACGCTTCGGCCACGCGTTGGCGCAGGCGTTCCTGCAGCCGCACATCCAGCGCCAGCTGCAAATCCTCGCCGCGGTTGAGCTGCTGGTTAAACGCCCGCTCCACTCCGGCTAAGCCGTTATTGTCCACGTCCACCGCCCCCAACAAATGCGGCGCCATCTGCTGGTGCGGGTACACGCGCACGAACTCGCTGCGCAGTTCCAACCCCGGCAGGCCTAAGGCATGCACCTTGGCCGCCTGTTCGGGGGTCAGGCGGCGCTTGATCCACACGAAGCGGCGGCGGGGGTCGGTCAGCTGGGTCAGCAGGTTCACCGGGCTCAGGCTGGGGAGAATTTTCGGCAGTTTCTCCGCTACCTCTTCGGGGTCGAGCACCTTTTGCGGATCGGCGGAAAGCGAGTAGACCTCCAACGTCGCCGCCAGCAAAATCCCGTTGCGATCGTAAATATTTCCACGCCGCAACGCCTCGCGCGGCATTTCGCGCAGGCTGGGGCGCGGTTCCATCGCGGGGGTTAGCGCCACAAACGCCAAGCGGGCCGCCACCACGCCAAAGGCCGCCAGCAGCGCCAACATCAATATGTTTAAACGCACATTCAGGGCACCGGCTTCGCTTAAGCCCAACGGGCCGCTACCACGTTCGGCGGGCAGTACGGCCTGAAACCCCAAGCTGGTCGGCACCTTCACCCGGCGTTGCTGCACCACCGTGCGGCGCGGGGTAAACGCCGGCATGGCGCCCAATGGACGTTCGGCCAACAACGCGCTGGCCGGCGTTTTTTTGCGTTTGAACCAACCCCAGGGCATGGTGGTTACTGTGCCGCTGTTTGGCGGTGGTGGGCAAGGGTGGCGGTAGGAGCAGCGCCGAAAAACCGGGCGCTCATGCAATGGCCGCGGCTAGCTGGCGGCCTCGTGCGCCGCCAGAGCCGCCAAATACTCCTCTTCCGCCGCCTGCAGCTGGTGCTGTAAGGCGGCGTGGGCCTTGGCTTGGGAGGGACTGGTTCCACCCCCTTCCGCCGCACTGGCCAACTCACGCTCACTGCGTTGCAGCTGTTTGGTGAGGCGCGTCAACGCCTGCTCGGCGGCCAGCAGCGCCTCCCAGGCGGGGCCCTGCTTAATCGGTGCGGCCTTGGCCTTGCCATCCTTACGGCGCTCGGCGCGGCGCTGGGCCACAATGTGCTGACGGTAAGCGGCCAAATCGCCTTCAAACGGCACCACCTGCCCACCCTCCACCAACCACAGGCGGTCGGCCACGCGCTCCACCATGCTGGGGTCGTGGCTCACCAACACCACCGCGCCGTCATACTGGTTGAGCGCCTGCACCAAGGCCTCGCGGGCATCCATATCCAAGTGGTTGGTCGGCTCATCCAGCAGCAGCAAGTGGGGGCTGTGCACCGTCATCAGCGCAAATAACAGCCGCGCCTTTTCCCCGCCCGAAAGCGTGCCAATGCGGTTGTCGCTCAACGGCTTGCTGAAGCCAAAGCGCCCTAATTTGCCCCGAACCTCGGTTTCACTGCCCGTGCCCAGCGCCCGCGCCATGGCTTGGTAGGGCGTTTCGCTCACATCCAGTTCTTCGGTTTGGTGCTGGGCAAAATAGCCTACCCGCAGCTTGGTGTGGGTCCGCACACTCCCGGCCAAGGGTGCCAGCTTCCCGGCCAGCAACTTCATGAAGGTGCTTTTGCCGTTGCCGTTGGCGCCCAGCAGGGCAATCCGATCATCGGGGTCGAGCTGATTGGTTAAGCGCTTCAACACCGGCTTGCCCTTGTCATAGCCCAAATCCAGCCCTTCAAAGCTGAACATTGGCGGGCTCAGCGGCTCGGGCTGCGGGAAGGTAAACTTCACGCTGCGCTCGGCCATCACGGCATCCACCACGGTCATTTTTTCCAGCGCCTTCAAGCGGCTTTGCGCTTGGCGCGCTTTGCTGGCCTTGGCCTTGAAGCGATCCACGAACGCCTGCATATGGGCGCGCTGCGCGGCTTGCTTTTCATGCAGCTTTTGCTGGTTCATCAGGCGTTCGGCGCGCTCTTTTTCAAAGGTGTCGTAATTGCCGGTGTAGGCCACCAGCTGCTGCTTTTCCACATGCAGAATATGGTCGGTGCACTTGTTCAGCAGGTCACGGTCGTGGCTGATGATCAGCAGCGTTTTCGGGTAGTTGGCCAAATACTCTTCCAGCCACATGATCGCTTCCAAGTCCAAGTGGTTGGTTGGTTCATCCAGCAGCAGAAAATCGGGTTGGCGGAACAACGCCCCGGCCAAGGCCACACGCATCCGCCAGCCACCCGAAAAGGCGGAAATCGGCATGCTGAGCTGATGCTCCTTGAAGCCGAGGCCCGCCAACACCGCACTGGCGCGGGCGGGCGCAGCGTAGGCGTCGATGTCGTTCAGGCGCTCGTAAATCTCGCCCAGCTTGTCGCCGTCCTGCTCGGTCTCACAGGCGGCCAGCAAGGCGGCCCGTTCGGTATCCGCGGCCAGCACCAACTCTAACAACGGGGTGTCGTCGTGGGCGATATCCTGGCGCACCATCCCCAAGCTAAAACGCTCGGCCAGATTCACTTCGCCGCTGTCGGCCTGCAGTTCCCCGGCAATCAATTTAAACAGGGTGCTTTTACCCGCACCATTGGGCCCCACCACCCCCACCTTCCAGCCGGGCTGAATCGCCGCGCTGGCGTTTTCAAAAATCGGCCGCCCGGCAATGCGGTAGGAAAGTTTGGTGACTGTCAGCATACCCAGGCCCTACCGAAGATTGCGCTGCTGGGCAACAAAAAAACCCCGGCCTTGCGGCCGGGGAATATGTCGATGGTGTTTGGTTACACCCCAGGTGGCAACTTGCTGCGGATTTCTCCGAGCTCCGCCGAGAGCGCCGTCATCTCCTCGTGGTACAGCTTCAGCTGCTCAAGCGCTTCGGCAAACTTGGCTGCTTCTTCCTGATTTTGGTCAAGGAACAACCCATTTGCCTCGCGTTGCAGCTTCTCGAACAGCTGTTCGGATTCCCTTTCACAGGTCTCCTGCAGCCGATTCAGCTTGGCTGTCCACTGCGCAAAGAAGTTCTTCACCTCACTGCGCTTTTCCGCGAGGAAGTCGACCACCTTGGGCGGCAACCCGGCAGTTTCGGCCTGCTGCAATCCCTTGGTCAGGGCGTCGATGCGCACCGTCAAGGCCTGCAACGCCGTGCCCAGCTTCTGGGCGAAGGCTTCGGTTTCCTCCTTAAGCCCCGCATAGTTGTGCAGCGGGCCGAAGTCTTCCTCACGGATTCGCATGAAAACCTCGAGCGGCAGCCCCGATTGTTCGGCACCCTGCTCGTCAGAAGCCCCTGGCTTGTAGATCTTGTATTCCTGGGAGTAGTACTCTCTCAAATACATTTCTGCCAGCGTCGCCTTTTCGGCAAACGTTGCCTTCTGCGGCGGCTTGGGCGGCAATGACACCGACGGTGCCGCAGGCAGTTCAGGCTCCTTCATTCCGAGAATACGGATGTCTGCGGAAGCCGTCGTCTGCGGGGCAGTTTCGATACGTTGGGATGCAATTGTCATATCTTTCTCCTTCGAGGGAAGCGTTTGCGTCTGGCATTTCGGACAGAGTGCACGGTTTTCTTTGTCCCACAACTCCCACTCAAGCTTACGAAAAGCCTGGAAATGGTAGTTGCAATTGATTCCCCGTCGATCCGGTATTTTTTCCGTTCTGCCGCACTCTTCACAGGTCACAACTGCAAGATATCGCAGCTGACCTTCGACATGTCGGGTCTCTGCCTTGATGGCGCGACCGAATCTTGCTGAGGCTTTCAGCTTGCTCATGGATATTCTCCAGGAAAAGGGATGGTTACCTTCAAAAGTGTTGCTGAGGATAACTCTCAAAGTATACAATATTTAAAATTAAAGGATTTGTCAAGAATTCATAAAATTTTCTCTAAAATTTCACTCCTAGGCTGAGCGCCCCGAACACCTGACCTTCCGGCTGGCCGTAGAACTCCTTGGTACGGTACACGGTGGTGTAGCCAAGCTGGTAGCGGTTGTAGGTCAGCATCACCCCGGCCGAAAGGTCGCTCACCAGGTTCTTTTTCCGCACGCTGGGGCTGCTGTCAAAAGTATTGCCATCGAGGAAAATGTCACGCGCTACGGCACGCCCTTCTATGCCCGCAAATAGCACCCAGTTCACGCGTGGTGCGGTGGTAAAGTAGCCCGTGCCAGGCAGGCCAGGCGCAACGCGGATGGGCAGGTCGGCCAGCTCGTAGCGATTCGAACGCCAGCTGAGAATCGCCCCCGCCATACTATGCGTACGGGCATTGCCCACGCTGACACCCACATAGGGCATGGTGCTGATGAGTCCTTGCCCCACTGGCAGCGCCAGCCGCCGAGGCCAACGGCGCTGCCAGCTGAGGCCCAGCGTCGGTTCCTCGTGCAGCTGATGCGCCCAACCGTTGGGTTTTTGTACGCCAATCAGTTCGTGATAGCGCGTCTGTACCGCTTTGCCCAATGCGCCAGGGCCGACCCACCCCAGACTTAGCTCCAGCTCGTCAACCTGGCCAATATCCCCACTCGTAAGGCCAACAGCGCCATAAAGATGCGCCGCATAGGGGCGGTCGGCGGGCTGGGCGGTAAAGGGTTGCAGGTTGCTGGGCGTATAAAGATTCTGCCCGAGGCTATACACCGGCACACTGGCCTCGCTAAGCGCAGACATCGGCAGCCAGTCCGCGATGTCGCGCAGCCACGCTGGTGGCACATTCTCCGCATCCAGCCAACTGAATCGCAGGCCGTTGGTGTAGTTGCCGTCGCCCGTGCGCGTATAGGCATCGTTTTCGCTGGTGAGGGTGACGATCTGTTCGCGCGCGAACGCTGGGCCCTGGAGCAGGGTTAAAATCAACCAGAGCAACATGCTGCGTTTCATCAGCTCATTATAGCTGTGTTTCGCCGCTTACGGAGGATGGCACGCACAAAAAACCGCCCGAAGGCGGTTTAAATTGCAATACAAATCATCGGTAGATCATCAGCTTGATCGAGGAGTAAACCCTGGCAATGCGCTACTCTCGCGTTGCTTAAGCAAAACTACCATCGCCGCAGGAGGGCTTCACGGCCGTGTTCGAAATGGGAACGGGTTTTAAACCTCCGCCATGGTCACCAGAGAAAACTCCTCAACCAAGCTGACGCTATAAACATAAATCCAAGTTAACAAGGTGTGCGATTGGCTGAGCTCTACGCGCTCAGGTAAAAATCACAAAACAATCAGTCCATTAGTACCGGTTAGCTGCATGCATTGCTGCACTTCCACACCCGGCCTATCAACGTGGTCGTCTGCCACGGACTTCATTGGGAGAACTTGTTTTGACGGAGGCTTCCCACTTAGATGCTTTCAGCGGTTATCCCGTCCACATATGGCTACCCTGCAATGCGGCTGGCGCCACAACAGGTACACCAGAGATGTGTTCGCCCCGGTCCTCTCGTACTAAGGG
>JADCGN010000086.1 GCA_020249005.1 Alphaproteobacteria bacterium | reverse complement strand
TGGATCCCGGTTTGCGCTTTAAACACCGGACGAAAGCGGTAATCCACCAAGGTATTCAGGCTTGGGTCGGCCTCAATCCACACGCAGCCGCCTTTGCCCCCGTTGCCGCCATCGGGGCCGCCGAATTCCACAAACTTCTCGCGCCGGAAGCTGACACAGCCGCTGCCGCCCGCCCCACTGCGGACATTCAACACCACGTCATCGAGAAACTTCATGGCCCCGTGCTACCACGGGGCCAGGAAAATGCCAATCGACTTTTCAACCCGGGCTTGCAACAACGCCTTGGTTTACTTCGCATCCACCTGCACCACATCGGTGCGCAGCGCCTGCGCGGCGGCCAGTTGGGCGGCTTCGGCTTTGGTGAGCAGCCCTTGCGCCAGCCCATCCGCCACGCTCACACCTTTCGGCAGTTTGGCCAATAAGGGTGCGGTGGCCACGGTGGCTTGGTAAGCGGCTTCCAGCTTGCCCAGCCCATCGTGGGTGGCGGCGGGGATGAAGATCAGGCGGCTTAAGTCGTCCTTTAGGCGGCCGTTGGGGCTTAACAGCTCATCCACCACGGCGTCGTGCATGGCGTCGGTATGGGGTTTCAGCTTGGCGCAGGGCAGCACCGCCAGGCGCAACCAGCCCGCCACCAGGCGGTTGGGCAGGTTGGCGATGACGCCAAGCAGCGCCTGTTCCACCTCGCGCAGGCTGTGGCGCAGCGCCCAGCGCGCGGCGGCCAGGTGGTGCGGCGGGTTGCCGTTGTCGTGCGCGAACTTCAGCACGCTGCTGGCGATGAACAGGTGCGCCAGGGCATCCGCATAGCGGCCGCTCAGGTACTCCTTGCGCTTGAGGCTGCCGCCCAGGGTAATCAGCCCGGCTTCGGCAATCACGCTAAAAGCGGCACTGAGGCGGCCCAGGTGCTTGTACTCGGCCGTAAACGGCGTCCCTTTGGGGGTGCTCACAAACCAGCCGCAGGTCCAGGCATGAAACTTGGCGCGGACGATGTTCGTCACCAAATACCCCAAGTGGCCCATGAAGGCCTCATCGAAGCCGTGCTTATCGCGCTTGGTCAGCGCCTCCACTTCGGCCTGCAGGTACGGGTGGCAACGGATGGCCCCTTGCCCAAACACAATCAGGCTGCGGGTGAGGATGTTGGCCCCTTCCACCGTAATCCCAATCGGAATGCTGCTGTAGGGGCGCGCGAAGATGTTGCGCGGGCCGCGGATAATCGCCGCGCCGGCCTGGATATCCATCGCGTCGTTCAGCGCCAGGCGCATGTTTTCCGTCAGGTACGCCTTGGCGATGGCGCTCACCACGGCGGGGTGTTCGCCAGCATCCACGGCGCCGGCCGTCAGGCGCTGGGTGGCGGTCATGGCATAGGTGTGGCCGGCCAGGCGCGCCAGGCGCTCGCGGATCCCCTCAAAGCGGCCGATGTTCAGGCCAAACTGGCGGCGTACCACGCTGTAGTTGGCGGCGGCGCGTAAGGAAAGCTGGGCCGCCCCCACGCTTAACGAAGGCAATGAAATCCCCCGCCCAGCGGCCAGGGCTTCCATCAGCATCCGCCAGCCCTGCCCGGCGTACGCGGCGCCGCCAATCAGAGTTTCGAGCGGCACGAAAACATCCTTGCCGCTTAAGGGACCGTTCATGAAGCCCACGCCCATCGGGTCATGGCGGCGGCCAATTTCCAGGCCCTTGGTGCTGCGCGGCAGCAGGGCCAAGGTAATGCCCGGTTCGCGGCCTTTGCCCAGCACGTTATCCGGGTCATTCAGGCGAAAGGCCAGCCCCACCACGGTGGCAATCGGGGCCAGCGTAATGTAGCGCTTGTTGAAGGTGAGGAAGACCCCCAGTTCCTTCTTGCCATTCACGGTTTTATAGCCCACCACGCCGAAACTCTGGCCGCTGGCAGCATCGGAACCCGCTTCGGGTTCGGTGAGACCAAAACACGGAATCTCTTCGCCCACCGCCAGCTTCTTCAGGTAGCGGTCTTTCTGCGCCTGCGTGCCGTAACGCATCAGCAGCTCGCCGGGCCCCAAGCTGTTGGGCACCATCACCGTCACGGCGGTGGCCACGCTGCGGCTGGCGATTTTGGTCACCACGGCGGCATGCGCCGCCGCACTGAAGCCTAACCCCCCGTATTCTTTCGGGATAATCATCCCCAGGAATTTCTTCTGCTTGATGAAATCCCATACCTTTTTCGGCAAATCCTGGGTTTTTTCAATCTCCCAGTCATCCACCATGGCGCACAGTTCCTCCACCGGCCCGGCCAAAAAGGCCTGTTCTTCGGCGGTGAGCGGCTTGACCGGAAAGGCCAGTAACTTGGTAAAATCGGGGTTGCCGCGGAACAGTTCGGCCTCAAACCAGGTGGTGCCGGCTTCCAGGGCAATCCGCTCGGTATCGCCAATCTGGGGCAAGGTGCCGCGCACCAGGCCCATCAGAGGGCCGGTGACGAGCGTGCGGCGGAGGGCTTTGAACATGGTATTTCCCTTATTTTGCTGGTTCTTATGGGGTGTGGGGCCAGTGTGCGGTGCAGCAAACTCTGACTTTGTTAGTTAATTCCGCAACGGTTTGCCGGTTTTCAGCAAATGGGCCACGCGGGCATGGGTGCCGCGGGTTTGGCACAACCGCACGAACTCGCGCTCTTCCAGGCGCAGCATGTCGGCTTCCGTCAACGGCGGGGCGGTGATGTCGGTCTGGCCGCCGCTCAGCACCTTGGCCAGCCCCGTGCCGACCACGCGATCATGCGGCGTGGCCAGGCCTTTCAGGGCAAAGTCGTGCAACGCCAGCGTGAGGGCGGTGAGCGCGGTGGGGCCCGGCAGCGGGTAGCTGTGCGGGGCTTCCGGTGGGTGCCCGCGGGCGGCGAGTTCCAGCGCCTTGGCCTTGGCCACGGCCAGCACGCGGGCCGGGTTCAGCACCACGGTATCGGTCGGACGCAAAAAGCCCAAGTCCATGCATTCATAGGCACTCTTGCCCACTTTGGCGGTGGCGATGGTTTCAAAGGTTTGGGCAATCGCGGGCATCGGCCCGCCACGGCGTTTGGGGTTGGCAAACGCCCGGCCCAGCAATTCCTTGCAGCCACCCCAGCCGGGAATGATCCCGGGGCCCGCTTCCACCAAGCCGATGTAGCTTTCCGCCGCCGCTACCACGTGGTGGCTGTGCAGCACCAGCTCGGCCCCGCCGCCCAGCGCCATGCCGTGCGGCGCGCTGACCACCGGAATGGGGGCGTATTTCAGGCTTTGCATCACGCTTTGGCCGTAGCGCACCACCCAACCAATCACTGGGTAGAGCCTTAGCCACATCAGCACCTGCAGCATCAGCAGGTTGGCGCCGAAGCTGAAGTTATCGCCCGGGTTGGCAATCACCAGCGCCTTGAAACCGCGGGCTTGCGCCAGTTTCGGCGCACGCTTGAGCAGGCTTAAGGCGAAGGGGTCAAAGGTGTTCATTTTGCTGTGCATGGCAAACAGCGCCACGCCGTCGCCCATGTCGTACAGCGCGGCGGAAAGGTTTTTGTAGAGCGGCAGACGGCGGGTGAAGTCGGCCAATTCAATCACCCCGGCCGGCCGGGGAATGGGCACATAATCGCCCTTTAAGGTAAGCTGCAGCGCTGCCCCTTTGGCGCCCCGCGTGAACAGCGGGCGGCCGTTGGCCACGCGCAGAATCTGCGGCACCGGCAGCCCCAGCGCGGTGAGGTGCTGCGCAAACCAGGCGGTGCCCAGCTTATCGACCTGCTTGGCCGGGCCCTCTTTCCAGGCATAGCCCAAGGTCATCCCGGCATCCAAATCGGCCAGCGTGTTGGCAGCCTCGCCCAGCAAGCTTAACGCATAGGCGAAGGTACGGCTCAGCACGGCGTCGGCATAGCGGGCCTGGGGCGACGGGTGTTCTAGCAGCGCTTTCAAGCCGCCCTTTTTGCTGGCGGCCACCGCCGCCAATTTCGGTTTTTGGGCGGGGGCGTAGTCCCCAGTTTTTAGATTGCGCGCCAGCTTCTGCTTGGCGGCATCGAGCATATAAAAGCCACCCTTGCCTTTGCGGCCGGTGTAACCCGCCGCAATCATCTCGGGCAGCAGCGCGGGGATCGGCCCCAGCGCCTGGAAGGCATCTTCCTGGGGCAAGGCCTGCTGCATGGAACTGAGCACATGCGGCATCAAATCCAACCCCACCAAATCCAAGAGGCCAAACACCCCGGTGCCCGGCACGCCGGCAGGCTTGCCCAGCACCGCATCGGCGTCTTCCACCGTGATGTTTTGGGCAAGCGCCAGCGTGGTGGCGGCATGCAGCCAGTAGGTGCCAATGCGGTTGGCGATGAAGCCCGGGGTATCGTTAGCATGCACCACCTGCTTGCCCAAGGTCACGTCGCACACCTGGGCCAACGCCTGCAACGTGCTCGGGGCGGTGGCGGGGCCGCCCACCAACTCCAGCAGCCGCATGTAGCGCGGTGGGTTAAAGAAGTGGGTGATGGCAAAGCGCGGTTGCAGGGGTTTGGGCAACCCGGCCACCAACTGCGCCAGCGGAATGGTGCTGGTGTTGGAAGACAGGAGGGTGTGTTTGCCTACCACCTTGGCCAGTTCGGCATAGAGCGCATGCTTGGCGTCTAGCTTTTCGATAATCGCCTCAATCACCCAGTCGCAATCGGCCAGCGCGGCCAGGTCATCACGGGTGTTGCACGGCGTGATACGGCCGGCAAAGCTGGCGCGCATCAGCGCGGCCGGGTTGCTTTTTTTCAGCTTCTCGATGGCGCCTTTGGCGATGCCGGTGGGGTCGCCTACGTCGCTGGCGCGGTCAAACAGCAGCACGTCTAACCCGGCGTTGGCGCATTGGGCGGCAATGCCCGCACCCATCACGCCCGCGCCGATGACGGCAACTTTGCGGATGTCGTAGGTCATCTTACTTCACGCGCTCCAGAATGGTGGCAATCCCCTGCCCGCCGCCGATGCATTGGGTGGCCAAGGCATAGCGCTTGTCTTCCCGCACCAACAGCGCGGCGGCTTTGCCGGTGATGCGGGCGCCGGTGGCACCCAACGGGTGGCCCAGCGCAATCGCGCCGCCATCCAGGTTCAGCTTGGTATTGGGCAATTTTAGGTCACGGATTACCGCCAGGCCCTGCGCGGCAAAGGCTTCGTTGAGTTCAATCACGTCCAAGTCGGCCACTGTCAGCCCTGCCCGCTCCAGCGCTTTTTGGGTGGCGCCAATCGGCCCCAGGCCCATGGTTTCGGGGGCGCAGCCGCTCACCGCAAAGCTCTTAATCGCGGCCAGGATGGGCAACTGGTTGCGTTCAGCGTAGGCACGGCTGGTCACCAGCACAAAGGCGGCCCCGTCGGTCAGCGGCGAGGAGCTGCCCGCCGTGACGCTGCCTTTGTCCTTAAACGCGGGTTTGAGGGTGGCCAGCGTTTCCGGCGTGGTCTCGGGGCGGATGCAGCCATCCTCCTTCACCACCACGCCATCGGGGCGTTTGATCGGGATAATCTCGTCCTTCAGCTGCCCGGCGGCTTGGGCGGCGGCGGCCTTGCGGTGGCTGGCCGCACTGAAGGCATCCTGGGTGGCGCGGTCGATCTTATACAGGCTCGCCACGTTCTCGGCGGTTTCACCCATGCCCATGTAGGCGCCGTGCTCTTGTTCGTGCAGCTTGGGGTTGGGCAGCGGGTTGTAGCCGCCGATGGGGATGCGGCTCATGCTTTCCACCCCGCCGCAAACAAACACCTCGCCCATCCCCAAGGCAATGTTGCCCGCCGCCACATGAATTGCCTGCATGGAAGAGCCACAGAAGCGGTTGATCGTCATCCCGGCCACGCCCTTGGGCAGCCCGGCCAGCAAGCCCACCAAGCGGGCCACGTTGAAGCCCTGTTCGCCTTCCGGGAAGGCGCAACCCAAAATGATGTCCTCAATCTCGGCGGGCTTGATTTTCACCTTTTTCAGCAGACCCTGCAGCACCTGGGCGGCCAGGTCATCGGGGCGCACAATCGCCAAGGCCCCCTTGGTGGCCGGGGTCAAGGGGCTGCGCGCGTAGGCCACGATCACGGCCTGGGTGGCGGCGGTCGCGGCGGATGGTTTGGTCATGGTTGGGGCCCTTTCCAGGTCTACTTATTCGTGAGTGTACCAGCATTCCTAACCGCTGGCGCGTTCGGCGGCGGCCAACTCCTTGCGGGAGAGCTTCCCTACGAGGGTTTTCGGCAACACGTCCCGCACTTCCACCGCCACCAACTGGGCCAGCTTGTTCAGGCGGGCATTGGCCCAACGGCGCAACTCTTCGGCCTGGGCGGCGCCTTTCAGGGTCACAAACGCCTTGGGGGCCTCGCCGGTTTTGGGGTGGGGCACCCCCAGCACAATTACCTCGGCCACCGCCGGGTGTTGGGCCAGCACCTCTTCCAGTTGGCGCGGATAGACCTTGTAGCCGTTCACAATGATCATATCTTTCAGGCGATCCACCACATGCAGCGCGCCGGATTGGTCCACAAAGCCCAGATCTCCGGTGCGCAGCCAACCGCGGCGCAGCACCTGCGCCGTGGCGGCAGGGTTGTGCCAGTAACCGGCCATCAGCTGCGGTCCTTTGGCCCAGATTTCACCAATCTCGCCGGGCTTTTTCACCGCAAAGGGCGGCTTGTCGCTGCGGATTTGAATCGCGGTGCCGGGCAACGGGTAGCCCACGCTGCCCGGCGTGGCTTCACCGATGCTGGGGTTGCAGGCCAACACCGGGCTGGCTTCGGTTAGGCCATAGCCTTCCGCCACCCGGGCGCCGGTTTTGGCTTCAAACGCCTGCTTCACCGCCTGCGGCAGCGGCGCGCCGCCCGAAATGCAAAAGCGCAAGCAGCGCAGGTTCACCTTCGCCGCCTTGGGGTTGGTGGCCAAGGCGTTAAAGAGGGTCGGCACGCCTGGCAGCAAGGTGGGTTGATAGCGGGTGATGATTTTAAGCAGCGTGGGCAAGGCAAACTGGGGCATCAGCACCAGATGGGCGGCGATCGCCGTACCCAGGTTGAGAATCGCGGTGAGCGCAAAGACGTGAAAGAGCGGCAGCACGGCCACCATCACCTCGCCTTCCGGCCGCGGCGCCCCCAGCCACGCCCGTACCTGGGTGGTGTTGGCCAGCAAGCTGGCATGGGTCAGGATCGCCGCCTTGGGGGTGCCGGTAGTCCCGCCGGTGTATTGCAACAGGGCCGGTTGGCTGCCGCGCAACGGTACGGGTTTAAAATCGGCAAAGTGGCCCATCATCTCGTACTTCCAGTACCAACCCGGGGGCAACGTGCGGACCCGGTCGCGCCACTTCAGTAGCTTAAAGCCGAAGGCGGTGAGGTCGGGCATATCGGCGGCCAAGTCGGCCACCCATACCTGTTTTACGGCGCTGCCGCGCACGGCTTCCTGCAATTTGCCGAAGGTGGGGTGCAGGTTAAAGGTGAGCAGTACGCTGGCGCCGCTGTCGACCAATTCATGGTGCAGTTCGACGGCGGTCAGCAGCGGGTTGAGGTTCACCACCACATGCCCGGCGAGCAAGGTACCCCAAAACGCCGCCACATAGGCCGGGCAGTTGGGCAGGCACAACGCCACACGGCTGTGGGGCGGCAACCGTAACCCCTGCAGGGCCGCCGCCAGCGCGGTGGCGCGGGTGTGGATGGCGGTGTAATCGAACGTCCGGCCTAGAAAAGTTAGGTAGGGCCGGGTGGGATAAGCAGCCACACTGTTGAGGAAAATCTGCGGCAGCCCGCCCTTGGGCGCCGCCACGGTGGCGGGCACATGCGCCGGGTAATGCGCCAGCCAGGGGTGGCGGGCGGTGCGGGGGCGTGGCTTCTTGGGTTTAGGCAAAGGTTGGCGCGGCAAGGTCATTGCGGGGGCTTTCCTTAACGCTGGGCTTATGGGGTTGGCCACTGGCGTCCCCAACAGTGCACTCTGTCACCGCCTGGATGATGTGGGCCCAGCTGTGGGCGGTGTTGGTGCGCAGCACATCGTGGCTGGCGCCCGCCAGCGTCACCAGCCGCCCTTGCGGGCTCTGGCGCGCCAAGGCGGCGGCGGCGGCAAAGTCGGCCACTTGGTCGGCCGTGCCATGCACCACGGTGCAGGGCACGCCCAAGCGAGCAACGGCCTGTTTGGCGCGGCGGGCTAACGCCACCAGGGCGGCCACTGCACCCAACGGCACCTTGTCGTACTGTTCGGCCGGGTACGCGGGGTTTAAGCGGTACCACGGCATCACGCCATGGCGGGCCAACGGCAACAGGCGGCCCAGTGTGGCGGCAAACAGAGCATTGAGCAGGCGCATCGGCAGCAGGCCATGGCGCAACGGCGAGACCAAGCGCAGCGGCGGCGCCACCAACACCACCCCCGCCAGATTGGGCTGCGCCCAACGTGCCGCCGCCTGCAGGCCCACCAAGGCCCCGGTAGAAAACCCCACCACCACCAGTTGCTTGAGGCCAAGGGCCGTCAGCAAGCGCAGCCCCAAGGTGGCGGTGGCCACCCAATCCGCTGCATCAAGCCCAAACAAGTCAGCCGGCTGGCCGCCATGGCCGGGCAAGCGGGCACCATACACGGTGTAGCCCAGGGCCCGTAGCTCTTCGGCCAACGGGCGGCCCTGCGCCGGACTGGCGCCCAAGCCGTGCAGCAACAGCACCCCCACCCCGTTGGCAGGCGCCATGGTGGCATCGGGCTTCAGCACATAGGGCTGCACGGCGGCCGGTCCGGCCGCCAAGGCGGCACTGCCGGCCGCCGCATGGGCCGCCGCCGCGGTGGCGCGTTGGGCTTGCAACAGCATTCCGGCCCAAGCGGGTTGCGTGGCCGAGGCGGCCGCTTCCTGCAACCCCCACATGGCGGCCAGGCGCACGGCCGGTTGGGTGGCCGCTTCGTTCACATGCAGCCGCACCGGGTTTTCTAAGCGGATTTCATGCACGCCCACCGCGTCATCCAGGCGGTATGAAAAGCGGTACTCACCATTGCTACGTTTCACCAGCTTGGCCTCTTCCAGGCGCAACAGCAGTTGGTGAAGGCCCTCATGGGTGCCCTGCGCCAGCTGAATCAGCGCCTGCGGCTCGCCCACGCTGGGGTGCAGGGGTAGACCGCTGTTTTTGGCGGCTTGGGTTTGCAAGCGGTGGGCCGCCCAGGTGAGCGCCGCCTCAAATTCATACGCCGGGACAGTATGGCGGCCATGGTGGCGATATTCGTCAATCAGGGTGGCCACCAGGTGGTGCAGATTTACCGTCAGCCCGCCGTAGAGCGCCCGCATGCCGCGGTCACGCTGCGCCAGCACCGCCGCTTGGGCGCGGTGGGCCAAGGGGGCGTGCAGCCATTGGGCGTGGTCCAAATCCAGCGCAAACAATTGCTCCAGCGTCGTGACATGGCGCAGCGCGTGGCGCCATAGCATGGCTTCGGCCTTGGGCGGGGCCCAGGCGGTGGGCAGCGCCGCGCCGATGTGCAGATCCAAATCCGTGGCCCGCAGCAGCAGGTTGGTTTCCATGGTCAGCTCGTCGCGGACGCGGTCGGAAAGTTTGCCGAACAGCAGTTCAATCAGGCGGGTCAACCAATTGCCCTCACCGCGGATGGGAAAGAAGGTGAGCGTGCTCGGCACCACGCGGGTGGGCTGGGCACATGCCGCCAACAACGCGGCCACGCTGGGCAGGTTTAGCTCGGCCACCCAGTGCGCCAAGGTGGCGGTGTCGCCGCGGCTGTTGGCATCGCGGATGTGGGCCTTAAAGATATCCAGGTAAACCGCCAGCACCGCCGCCCCGCGGTGGTGCGGGCGGGGGGCGCGGTTGTCGGCCCCCTTCACGGCGTAGTTGCCACGGGCATCGAACACCTGCTTATCCTTAATCAAGCCGCCTTCGGGAAAGATCACCACCTTGTGCCCGCGCAGGATTTCCGCCGCCAGATAGGGCAACAGGTTGGGCAAATCACTCGGCACGCAGCCGGTATCCAACAAAAAGCGGCGCAACCAGGGGTGGACGTGGTACAGCCCGTGGTGCGTGACGCTGCGGGCATAGGTGCCGGTTTCTTGCCACAGCAACAGCGGCGGTACGGTGGTCTCAATCCGGGTAAAGTGGTTGAAGAGGAAGATTTCACCTTGGGTGAGGTTTTCGCGCGGGCCATGCAAGCGCAGTTGGACACCCACCAGGCGTGCGGCCAACCCGGCCAACCACATCCAGCGGCCGTAGGTGCGCGGGGCAATGGGGGGGAGTGGGTCGGTCATCATCGGCAGCTTAGCGGCTTCGCTTAGGCTTATGCAGCGCAATTCCATGGCGCAGCGCAGCAATTTCCAACACTTACTCTAAACGGTGTGACATATGCGCGGCCCTGTCAGAACTGCTTGCGCTGCGTTGCGCCGCAAAATTTTCTCGAATTTATCGGACAATTCAGGCGTTTCTCGTTGCCGCAGTGCGGCAGAAAAATGGCGTCATACTGCGGTTTGTTCGGGGGGAATATAAAGATTCGAAAGGAGTCCCAACCCATGACTCACCCCACCACCCAGAAGGCCAGCGCGGGCCTCGCGCTGGTGGCCTTGCTGACCAGTACCCTGGCCGGCTGCACCGTGCTGCCCAGTAGCAACAGCAACACGCCCAGCCCCTGGGCCAACTATGCCGAAGCCAAGGCGGCGTTTGACCGTATCGACACCAACACCACCAAAGAAGCGTTGGTGATTCTGGGCTTCGACCCGGCCAGCCTGCCCAACACCCGCGTACTAAACTATGTGGACGTGGTGAACCTGTTCGGCAGCAGCTTCCGCCTGGAAGACCTGCCCAAAGGGGTGAAGGAGTGTGTGAGCGCGCGGGAAGCCTGCCAAGGGTACGTGCTCCGCAGCCAAACCATCAAGAACCAGCGCGACGGCAACGTGGCCAGCGACCTGTTCGGCTTCAAGAAGCACACCACCACGCGGGGGTGGGAGTTCAGTGCCACCTTGGTGCTGGTGAACAACAAGGTGGCCTATAAGCTCTGGAACGGGACGCCCAGCATCGAAACCACCAGCCGGGAAACCAACCCGCTGGGCCCAATGCAAAGTTTGGGCGGGGTCATCCCCAAACCGTTCTAACTCTTTCCAGCCCCCTCCTCGGAGGGGGCTGGTTTATCGGCATTCAAAAATATCCCCCACCCGAGGGTGGGGGGAGTGCGCGTAAGGATAGGGAGCGCATCGTATTGTGCAACCACTGCACAACCTCGGTGTTGGGTTTCTAGAATTTGTAGGAAACTCCCAACATTAAACTGCTAATGTTATAGTCGATGTTACGAATTGTACCCGTCCCTGCTTCGTTTTTTAGGTCTTGACTGCCTGCATTGATATAACGCGCATCGGCATTCAGCGACCACCGATCATTTAACGGATACTCGGCTCCAGCCAATACTTGCCAGGCGAATTCTCCATCGGTGCTGTAGGAGGTTTCTACCCCATTGCGTTTGGTATCGAAGTCAATTTCATCAACATAAGCTACCCCCGCGCCTACGTAGGGGCGGATTCGGTAGGTGGTAACTGGGTCGAATTTATAAATCCCATTAAGAAAAATTATACTTGAGGAAAAATCTCCATCACCATCAAATCTTGTACCGTCGCTGAACGTGGCTTTGGCCCCATTGGTAAAATAATCCCACGCCACTTCCGTAGAAAAATTATTGGTAAGGTTGTACCCTAAAGCACCACCAAACCCCCACCCTGCATCAAATGAACCTTTGCCAGTGGCGCCGGCCGCCACACCTGAGACTCCTTGTTGGTTGAAATCCTGATCACCCAATAAGCTCGCCCCACCATACAACTTCACGTAATAAGGCTTTTCCGAGGTCGTCAGCGGCTCAGCATTTACCAGAAGCGGGCTGCCTGCTAACAACAGCAGCCCCGTTAGTGATTTATGCATTTCAACACTCTTTCTCTATCATTGATGAGTTTAAGACGAGGCTTGTGCTGCCTTCGTTGCTCTGTACATAAACCGCTTCCCAACCTACCCCAAAGCACCTATACATGAACGGTCAAGAAATTACATGAACGGTTGAGGGCATGCAGATCCAAGGCTTTACGATGCGACGTTATTTGGTGGCGTGGGGCCTTTTTTTGATATTGATATTTTTTCTCCTCGACCCGAACAGTACGCAAGCGCTTTCGCCACTGGGTTCATTGGCCGCCTGGGCCTTTAACGTTGGTTTTTTACTTGCCTTGTTGGCTTACTGCCAAAAGCAGTTTTACCGGTTTAACCCATTTAAAATTGTTAACCCCTGGTTGCAACTCATGACGGTTGCCCTCGTTGCCGTTGGGCTCTTTCTGCCGCTGGCGCTTGGGTTCGATTATCTCATGGGTTTGGATGATTGGAACCAGGTTAAGGGCATTCATTCAATCTTCAGTTTGTTGGGGTGGGAGTATGTTAAAATTGCTCCCCTGGTGACGTTGTGTTGGCTTATCATTAACGCACCCTTTATCTTAAACTTACAGTTTGCGTTGGCCGCGCAACCTGCAGCAACGCCCCAACCCAGGCAGCCGCCACGCACCGCCCAGCCATTGACTGTTGAACACGGGCACAACACGCTCTTCAGTAAGCTCCCCAGTGCGCTTGGCCAAGATATTATCTACCTCATGGCCGAGCTCCATTACACCCGCGTGGTCACAACAACCGGGCAAGCTTTGATTTTGTATAATTTTTCCGAAGCAATTAAGGAGGTTGCTCGGCGGCAGCGTGGCGTGCAAACGCATCGCTCTTACTGGGTCGCAGGCGACCATGTGTTAAAAGTATTAAGTCGTGAAGTTGTGCTTACCAACCAATGGCGCGTGCCGATAAGTCGTCGAAAAAGAAGTCAGCTCAAGGCTTTTTTACGCACCGTGGCTTAAGGGTTTAAAAAAGATCGATTGCGCATACACGCGCCATACACTCTTGCCCCCACCTGACGACCGGAGTAGCCTGGCGGGCATGGAAAGCTTCATCCCCGCCGCCACCGCCGCCCTGCAGCCGCTTAGCGACATTGTCTGGGGTTGGCCCACCATTGCGCTGTTGCTACTAACCGGCACCTACCTGATGCTGCTGCTGGGCGGCCACCCGTTGCGCCGCTTGCCAGAGGCGCTGTGGCAGCTGGTCGGCCCCCGCCACCACGATGCGCTGGCCAAGGGCGAAATTTCTAACCGTGCGGCGCTGTGGACGGCCTTGGCCGCCACGGTGGGCACCGGCAACATTGCCGGGGTGGCCACCGCGATTGCGCTAGGCGGGCCCGGCGCGGTGTTCTGGATGTGGGTCAGCGGGGTGCTGGGCCTGGCGCTGAAGTTCGCCGAAACCACCTTGGGCGTGCACTACCGCGTGCAGGCGGCCGATGGCCGCATCCGCGGCGGGCCGATGTACTATTTAACCCACGGCGCCCGCTTGCCGAGCCTGGGGATGCTGTATGCGGTGGCGCTGGCGTTTGCCGCCTTCAGCATCGGCGGGATGGTGCAGAGCAACTCCATGGCCGACGTGATGGCCACCAGCTTTGGGGTGTCGCCACTGCTGGTGGGGATTCTCATCACCGCCGCCGCCGGGGCGATTATGCTGGGCGGGCTGACCCGGATTGCCGATGCCGCCAGCCTGTTGGTGCCGTTCATGATTGGCCTGTTCGTGCTGGTGGGCAGCCTGATTTTGGTGATGAACGCCAGCTATTTGCCCGGCGTTTTCACCCTGATTTTCGACAGCGCCTTCAGCCCGGCTTCGGCCAGCGGCGGCTTTGCCGGCGCGGCGGTGGCGGCGGCGATGCGCTACGGCCTGGCGCGGGGGATATTTTCCAACGAATCGGGCTTGGGCAGCGCCGCCGTGGTGGCCGCCCCGGCCCGCACCCGCCACCCGGTGGAACAAGGGCTGATTGCGATGACCCAAACCTTCATCGACACCTTGGTGGTCTGTACCTTCACCGCCTTGGTGATTTTGGTGAGCGGGGCCTGGCAGATGGGCGGCTTGGCCAGCGGCGGCGCCGCCTTAAGCGCGGCCGGGTTCGATGCGGGCTTGGGCTTCCTGAGTGTGGGCGGCTATGGCCTGGGCAGCGTGGTGGTTGCGGTCAGGCTGTTCCTGTTTGCCTTCACCACCATTTTGGGCTGGG
>JADCGN010000085.1 GCA_020249005.1 Alphaproteobacteria bacterium | reverse complement strand
GCCGGTGGTTGGCCCGATGGCGGGCTACGCTTGCCGGCAGGGGTAAGCCCGGCCACCACCCGTGATGATCCCCAAGGCCGCGCCCGCTTCCACCGCATGATTGACGGAATGGATTACGGCCCGCAACGTCAGTACGGCATTGCCGGGCGTAACACGCTGACCTTCCCCAACGCACGGCTGGCCCTGCAATTCCCCAGCGGCTTCTTGTTTGAATTTGCAGGCTACAATGCTGAAAAGAAAGCCACCTTATGGCGAGGCGTACAGGCGGAAAACTTAGTGGAGGCTCAGGTGTTGCTGTTGCCTTTTCGCGCCGGCATGAATGTGGGGTTTGTGTTGAAAGATCAGCTCGGTTTCCGGGGCGATTTACAACGTTTAGCGCTCAAGGCACCGAATAAGCCTGAATACGCCGAAGCCTACACGGGAATCGCCGTAAGTGCGGGTAACCGCCCCAGCCGTTTGGTGGCGTTGGCCTTGCCGGCCACCGAAGATTTGGTGGTGATAAGCTTGAGTTTCCGCGACAGCGCCCAGCGTGACCGCGAACAGGATGCCTTGGTGGCCAGCTTGCAAGAGAGCCGCTTTTATAGTGAAGAGGCCGCCAAGCGGTTACAACCGCTCGAGCTTCGCACCTTCCAGGCCGCAGCGGGTGAAACCGTGGCGCTGCGTGCGGCGCAACTGCCGCAAGGAGCGCTGCGCGAGGAATGGTTCCGCGCGCTCAACGGTTTGGCGCCGGATGAAGATCTGCGCCCGGGCGTATGGTACAAACGGGTGGCCGATACCAACACCTTTTAACGCGTAACCAAGCCAAGAAAGCGAGCCATCATGTCCGAAAAAAATCAGCCTAACTTAACCCCCGAGTGGCAACTGAACCAGCTGATTTGGGTGGTGGCGGCCCTAGCCTTCGCTTGGGTTTTGGGAAGCCAAATTGCCAGTATCCGCACCGCCGACCGCACCGTGCAGGTGCGCGGTGCCGCTGAGCTGCCGGTGCGCGCGGATGTTGCCACCTGGACTTTGGGCGTGACCGGCACCGGCGATGATTTGGCGGTGGCGCAAGCGCAGGTGACGGCTGACAGCGTAAAAATCCGCACCTTTTTGCAAGCCCAGGGTGTACCCGCTGCGGATTTAGGCAGCCTGAACGTGACGGTAAATGATGCGCGCGTCAACCAATATAACACCAATTACAACGGCCCGCGCTTTAGCGTGCAGGGTGGGGTGTTGGTGCGCACCTCGGCCCTGGATGCCTTGCAAAAAGCCCGTGATAACCTGAACCAACTGGTCAGCGAAGGGGTGGTGCTGACCAGCAGCTGGGGCCCCAACTATGCCTTTACCAAACTGAACGACTACAAGCCCGAGTTGTTGAGCAAAGCCACCGCTGCCGCGCGTGAGGCCGCCGAACAATTCGCCAAAGACAGCGGGGCTTCGTTGGGCGGGATTCGCCGCGCCACGCAAGGCAGTGTGGAGGTGCTGGGCCGCGACAGCTTTACGGGGGAAAGTGAACAGTTAGAAAAACGGCTCCGGCTGGTCACCACCGTCAACTTTGATTTACGCTAAACGGCGCTCAGCTGCCGGTAAGTCAACCGCTTACCTACAGGACAAGTGACTGGTAAATTTATGAAAAGGAAAGATCAATCATGAAACGCACTTTGTTACCCCTGGCCATGCTGGCCTTGACGACCCCAGCCATTGCCCAAGACTGCCCCATCTGCCGCAAAGATGACGGCAGCACCGCGCTGACCTTGGCCGCCGAAGCCCGCCGGACGGTGGCGCAAGACCGCGTGATGGCGACCCTGAATATTGAAGGCACCGGCAAAACCGTGCAGGAAGCCCAAGCCCAGGTGAACGGCAAAATGCAGCAAGCCCGGTCGCTCTACAGCAAAGTGAGTGGGCTGAAGGTGACCACCGGCGGCTACAACACCTGGAAGAATTACCCACCCGAACCCGCCCCCAAAGCCGATGGCACCCCCCGCTGGAGCCCGGCCGAGCGTGAGGCCAAAGCCTTCTGGCAAGCCAATCAGCAACTGAATTTGGATGGCGCCAACCGCGATGAGGTGCTGAAGGTGGTGGGCGCGTTGCAGCAAGCGGGCTTTGGCGTGAACGGGATTAACTTTTACCTAAGCCGTGAAGCCAGCGATGCCTTGCGCGATGAGCTGACCACCGAAGCGTTAAAGAACATCAAGAGCCGCGCCAGTACTATGGCGAAGGCCTTGGGGATGGACAAGGTGCGGTTTGTGCGGATTGACACCAACGGCTTCAACCCGCAACCCATGCCCTACAACATGATGGCCCGCGCGGTGCCGATGGCGGCGAAGGATGAGAGCATGCCCGAGCCGGTGGCCCAAGGCGGCGAAAGCGACGTGACGGTGAACGTGACGGCAGAAGTGCGGCTGAGCGAATAAGGCCTTCGCCGCCGTTCAACACGCCCCACCGGGGCGTGTTTTTTAGGGAGAATTATTTCTTCACCCAGCGGCCCGCCTCTTGCTGAAAATACTGCAGCGGATATCCGGCAGTTTTGTAATCCTTGTACAGGCTGCGGGCGCGCTCCACTTCGGTGGGGGTGGTGCTGAACAGGTAGCACAGCTTTTCGGGTACGGTGGCTAGCAACGGTGGCAAGGCGCTTTCCGCACCAGCCAACACCACGGGTAAGCGCAAGCCGCCGGGGTGGGCCTGGTGCCCGCGTGGGTCGGGGTCATCTTCTAAGTTCACCAACAAAATGGGTTGGCGGGTTGGGTCGCCCTTCAAGGGTGTACCATGGGGTAAAAAGCTGCTGGGGCCCAAATTGCCCAACCCACCCCAGAGGCCTTCATCCAACCGCTGCGCCCGGGCGGCGGTGGGGGCCACCACCAACACGGTGGTGGTTTCGTAAGCCTTTTGCAACAAGCCCGGCAACACGGCATCCACCGCCGCCGGTGTGGCTTCCTGCACCTGATAGAAGGCCACCGGGGTCATAGGTCTAGTTCATTCTGCTTGTCGCTCGGGTTCGCCTTTTTTGCCTCATTTTGGGCGTGTTTGCGGTTGAGCATGCCACCTGTCATATCAAAAAATTGTGGCTTTTTCCCGGCCATAAGCTCTTCAATCGTCAGGATTTGGAGCTTAGGCACCTTTTGGCCATTCACCTTACTGGTGTGGAACCCAGCCCGTAAGGCTTCTTCCAGCATGGGTTTGGTGGGGGGTGTTAGAGTAACAAAGAAGCCTAACGTTGCCTTGCGATTTTCCATCACGGCGCGCAGGTCGCCGATGTTGTTGCGTTGGATATTCTGCCCGCCTTTCACGGAAATCAGCGCCAGGTTGGCCGGGCCAGTCTTTTCTTCGCGGAAGTAGTATACGCCATCCACGCCGCCATCGGCCCCCATCCCCCCGGGTTGGCCACCCAGCAGGTTCACGGCCCATACTTGGAACAGGAAGGGCGAACGCTGCCATAGCTTCAGGGCCCCCGCTGCATCGGAAGGAATGCCTTCAATGCTAAACTTTGCATCTGGGAAGGCTTTGCGCAGTCGCCCTTCCATTAAGTCGAGGGCCAGGGGGGTAATATCAATCCCCACCCAGCGGCGCCCCAGCTTTTGCGCGGCATGCACGGTGGTGCCGCAGCCGCAGAAAGGGTCCAGCACCACCTCGCCCGGGTTGCTGCTGGCTTCAATAATCCGTTCCAGTAACGCCAATGGTTTTTGAGTGGGATAGCCTAAGTCTTCCTTTGAGCCTGATTGAATTCTTGGAATATCATCCCATAGATTTCCCAATGGTTGGCCACGATCTTCCCAAGGACGGTATTTTCTGAAGGGGCTTCCATTTTTACGCCAGCCTAGGTCACCTCGTTCATCGATTTTAATGAGATTATCACGTTTAACAACCCAACCCCATTGCGGTGGAGTAAAACCTTTATACTCGTAAACCAAGGTAGGACGTGGGCCTTTAGATTCAGAACGTAAAATAGGATATTCTAAATAAGGCCCGCGTTCATCTGACTTTGCATATTTTGCTTCTAGTTCGTCTTCACCTAATTTTCTTTTT
>JADCGN010000084.1 GCA_020249005.1 Alphaproteobacteria bacterium | reverse complement strand
ATCCTTCATTTCGGTATTGATTTTGGCGCCGCTGCCCGCGGTGAAATCATGGTCTTCCTGTTGGGTCCAGCCGCCTTGCACAGTGACGTAGGTTTGGCCATCCCAGCTTTGCGCCAAAGCAGGCGTCGCCAGAGCACTGAAGGCCAAGACACAGGCTTTGGCGGTAAGTTTTTGCGGCATAAGATTTGATCCTCGGTTCTGCCTTAAACTTAGGCAGCCTGTGTACGCTGTCAAGCGCCTTACATCACACCCTGTGGCAAATAAGTAACGACTTACCTTTACAATCGTACGCCTTGCACCCCGCGCAGATTGGCCAAGAGCGGTGAGGAAAGCCGCAATTGCTGGGGCAGCCGTACGGTGGCGGCGCCCATGCTGCTGGGCAATTTCAGCATGATGGTGGTGGGCCCTTGCGCGGCCCCCTGTAGCAGGCTTTGCAGCTGCGGCATGGCGGCGGGGTTTTCCACCTCAATCAGCAGTTCGCGGCGGTCGGCCACCAAGCTTTCCAGCGGCTTCACGCCTTCCACCACCTGGCGGAGGCGGTCGCCTTCAAAGCTCACCTTCAGGCTAAACAGCAACGGCGTGTTCAAGTTGCTCACCAGCGTGCCGAAGTTGGTATAGGCTTCAGGGAACAACACCAGCTCGCTTTGTGCCGAGGTGTCGGAGACCGTCAGCGCCGCCATGCGGTTACCGCTCTTGGTTTTAATTTCCCGCACCGCATGCACCAAGGCGGCCACTTTGCAGGTACCGCCCCCATTGTGGGCAAAGGCTTCCAACTCGGCCAACGGCTTCAGCCCCGGCAACTTGGCCAGTTCGGCGGCGAAGGCTTCCAGCGGGTGCGCGGAAAGATAGAACCCCACCGCTTCGGCTTCATACTGCAATTGTTCCAACGCCGGCCATGGGGGCGTGGCCTTGCAGCTGGCCAAATACGGTGCTGGGTCGGGCGGGCCATCGGCGCCGCCGAACAGCGAGGCTTGGCCGCTGCTGGCGGCGTCGGCGGCGGCAACAGCATAGGCTGAAAGAGGTTCCAGGTTGGCAAACAGCCACGCGCGGTTGGGTTCCAGCGCATCGAACGCCCCGGCTTTGATCAGCACATCCAGCTGACGCTTGTTCAGCACTTGCGGGCCCAGGCGGGCTAACGCATCCCAGATATCCTGGTAGGGCCCCTTGGTGGTGCGCTCGTGCACCAGTTGGCTCATCGCCTCTTCGCCCGCACCTTTCAAGGCGCTCAGGGCATGGCGGATGTGCCCCTCTTCCACCGTGAAGAACACGCCGCTACGGTTGACGTCGGGCGGCAGCAGCTGAATCTTGAGCGGGGCAAGGTCGCTGCGGGACTTCGCGATCTTTTCCTGATTGCCGCGGTCGTACGTCATGGTGGCGGCCATGAATTCGGCCGGATAATGGGCTTTGAGATACGCGGTGTGATAGGCAATCAACGCGTAGGCCATGCTGTGGGCCTTGTTGAAGCCGTAGCCCGCAAAGGTTTCCATCAAGCCGAAAATGCGGGTGGCGTTGGCCTCATCGATTTGGTGGTGTTCCCATGCACCGGCAATAAACTTCTGCTTTTCCTTGGCCATTTCCTCGGGCTTCTTTTTGCCCATCGCACGGCGCAGCATGTCGGCAGCGCCCAGTGTGTAGCCAGCCAGGATGCGGGCCATCTGCATCACCTGTTCTTGGTAGATGGCAATGCCGTAAGAAATCCTGAGGGTCTCTTCCAGCAGCGGGTGGGGGTAGTCGGGCGCGGCCTTACCGCTGCGCACCAGCAAATATTGCGGGATGAGATCCATCGGCCCGGGGCGGTAGAGCGAAATCATCGCGCTTAGCGATTCCAGACTGTCGGCGCCCATCTTTTTGCAGAGGTCGGTCATCCCCGCCCCTTCAATTTGGAACACGCCCAAGGTTTCGCCCCGCTGCAACATGGCGTAGGTGGGTTCGTCATCCAGCGGCACGCTGGCAATGTCAAACTGCGGATCATGCCGTTGTTTCACCATGGTTTCGGCGGCGCGGATAATCGAAAGGGTTTTCAGGCCCAAGAAGTCGAACTTCACCAGCCCGGCGTACTCGGCGTCCCCCATCGCAAACTGGGTGACAGGCATCGGGCTGCGCGGGTCGACATACAGGCCACAGACTTCGTGGATCGGGCGGTCGGCGATGATCACCCCGGCGGCGTGGGTGCTGGCGTGGCGGTAGCAACCTTCCAGCTTCAATGCGGTATCGACCAAGCGTTTCACATCGTCTTCGGCTTCGTAGCGGGCTTGCAGGCGTTCATCTTCTTTCAATACCTCGGCGATGGGCGGCGGGTTGGCGCCGTCGGGAATCAGCCCGGCCACCTGCCCCACCCAGCTGTAGCCCAAGCCCAGCACCCGGCCGACATCGCGCAAGCAGG
Source organism: Alphaproteobacteria bacterium (assembly GCA_020249005.1). Taxonomy (GTDB): domain Bacteria; phylum Pseudomonadota; class Alphaproteobacteria; order UBA2136; family UBA6156; genus JADCGN01. Next base: position 10,712 of record JADCGN010000084.1, on the reverse strand, counting down.
CCTTGGCCTTCAGTGTGCCGAAGGTGATGATGTGTGCCACGCGTTCGGCGCCGTAGCGGCGGCGCACGTAGGCGATGACCTCGTCGCGGCGGTCTTGGCAAAAGTCCACGTCGAAATCGGGCAGACTGACGCGTTCGGGGTTGAGGAAGCGCTCGAAGTAGAGTTCCCAGCGGATGGGGTCGAGGTCGGTGATCGAAAGCGCCCAAGCCACCACGCTGCCCGCGCCGCTGCCGCGGCCAGGGCCCACCGGAATCCCCTGCCCTTTGGCCCAGCGGATGAAGTCCGACGTAATCAGGAAGTAGCCATCAAACCCCATGCGGTTGATGATGCCAAGCTCGTAATCCAACTGGGCGAAGTATTTTTCCTTGGCGGCGGCCCGGGCGGCCTCGTCGGCTAGGCCTGGGTACACCACCTGCTCCAAACGGCGCTTCAAACCACTTTCGGCCATGCGGCGGATGACCTGATCGACCGGCATGGCGGGGTCGGGCGGCAGTTGGTCATCGCCTTCCCAACCGAATTCCCACTTGGGCATGTACATTTGCTTGACGCTGACTTGCGGCAACAGGAAGGCGCAGCGCTTGGCAATGGCCACGCTGTTGGCCAAGGCTTCGGGCAAGTCGGCAAAGCGGGCGGCGATGGCGGCAGGCTTGGGCAAGGCGTGCTGCGGGGTGAAGCGGCGGCGGTGGGGGTCATTCAGCGTGGTGCTGTCGCCAATCGCCACCAACACCTCAAAGGCTTCCAAATCCTCGGGCTGACCGAAGCGGGTGTCGTTGCTCGCCACCAACGGCAACGTATGGGCCACCGCATACGCGCGCAGCGCGGCTTCCAGCTGGTGTTCTTCGGCCTGCTGGGGTGTGCCGCTTGGCCAGCCATGGCGTTCCAGCTGCAGGTAACAACGGTCGGCGAAGGTTTGCCGCAACGGCTCTAAAAAGTCACCGAGGCGGCCTTGGCGTTCGCCCAACGCGGCCCAGCCGCGGCCGTAGGCGCCAGTCATGACCAGTAAGCCGTGGTGTAATTCCAGCACCCGAGGCAAAGCCACCGCGGCGTCGCCATGGGTCAGCTTGCGTTGCTGGCTTTCGCTCACCAGGGTGGCGAGGTTGCGCCAGCCCGCTTCATTTTGCACCAGCAGGGTAAGAAAGCCGATGGTCTCGCGCCCCAGCACGCCTTCCTGCGGCAGGCCAAGCACCGGCAGCTCGCACCCCAAAATGGGTTGCACGCCGGCGGCGGCGAGGTGCTTGCTGGCCTCGGCGGCGGAAAAGAGGTTGCCCAGTTCGGTGAGCCCCATGGCTGGGTAGCCGGCGGCCGCGGCGGCCTTGGCCAATTTTTTGACCGGCAGCATGCCTTCCAGCAGCGAAAAGCTGCTCTTGACCGTGAGCGGAATGAATGGCACCCCCATACCCGGCAGCCTAGCAAAGCCAAGCCCAAGCCGCTAGGACTGGCGGCGGTGGACGGTGGATTTTTTGGCAGCAGCCACGCGCGGTTTTTTGCCGGTTGCGGGCTTGACGACGCTGGGCACCAAATGCCCTTCCTGCATGGTCAACACCCGGTGGCAACGCGCCGCCAAGGCGGGGTTGTGGGTCACGATCAACGCCGCCATGCCTTCTTGGGCGATGAGCTGAAACAACAAATCGGTTACGGCCTCGGCGGTGTGGGGGTCGAGGTTGCCGGTGGGCTCATCGGCCAGCAGCAGCGCGGGGCGGTTCATCAGCGCGCGGGCGATGGCCACCCGCTGTTGTTCGCCGCCCGAAAGTTGGGTGGGAAGATGGTGCAGGCGGTGCCCCAGGCCCACGGCTGCCAGCAAGTTTTTGGCGCGGGCCAGATCGGGCTGTTGACCACCTATGCTGGCAGGCAGCACCACGTTTTCCAGCGCGGTGAATTCGCGCAGCAAATGGTGGAACTGGTACACAAAGCCGCAGGTTTGGTTGCGGCGCTGGGCGCGAGCGTCGTCGCTCAAGCGCGCGGTGTCTTGGCCGTTCAGCACCACGCGGCCGTGGTTGGGTACATCCAGCAAGCCCGCCACATGCAACAGCGTGCTCTTACCGCTGCCGCTGGGGCCAACAATCGCCACCGCTTCGCCGGGTTGCAGGGTTAAGTCCACCCCGCTCAGAATCTGGGTTTCGCCAAAATGGCGGGTGATGCCTTCCAGGGCGAGCAGATTAGCCACGGCGCAGTAACTCCACAGGATGAAACCGGCTGGCCCGCCAGGCCGGATACAGGCTGGCCAGCAGGGTTAGGCCGAGCGCCATCGCAAGCACGGCGGTGAGATCAAGCGGTGACAGCCGCCCCGGCAATTCGGAAAGAAAGTACACATCGCGGGGGAAGAGGTCGATGCCGAACAGCGCGCGGATACCGTTCACCACCGCCGTCATGTTAAAGATAATCACCAAGCCAAGGGCGGTGCCGGCGGCGGTGCCTAAGCCCCCCAACAGCAGGCCGTTGTAAAGGAAGATGCGGCGGATTTGCCCTTGGGTGGCACCCATGGTGCGCAGGATGGCGATGTCGGCCAGCTTATCGTTCACCAGCATCATCTGCCCGGTGATGATGTTAAACGCCGCCACCAGCACAATCAGCGAAAGAATAATGAACATCGTCACGCGCTCCACCTGCAGCGCACGGAAGAACTCGCCGTTGCTGACGGTCCAGGGCGTCAGACTAATATCCGGCGCCTCGGCATAGCGTTGGGCGGCAGTGAAGATGGCGGGGGTCAGCGCTTCAATCTCTTCGGGGTCGGCGACGCGCAGCTCCAGCGCATCCACCCCGTTGCCCCGGCGCAGGAAGGCCTGGGCATCGGCCAACCCAAGTAACACCAGGCCGCTATCGATCTGCACCATGCCCACACTGAAGGTGCCGCCCACCGGGTAGCCCATGGCACGCGGCACAAAGCCAAAGGGTGTACGGGCGCCTTGCGGGGCCAGCAGGGTCACGTCCATCCCCGGCAGCACCCCCAAGGCGCTGGCCAGCCCCTGTCCTAACAACACGTCACCGGTGGGGATTTCAGTCAGCTTACCAGTGGCGCCTAAGGTTCCTGCCGCAATCGCAGGCGGCAGCGTGGGAATGCCCCGCACAAACGCCCCGGTGGCCCGCCCCCCGGCACTGACCAACACCTGCCCCGTGACGTAAGGCATGGCTTCGGTGATGCCCGGAATCCGGCGCAGCTCGGCCGCCAGCTGGGTTGCTTGGGCGGTTTCAAGGCCCGCCACTTCCAGCTGCGCGTGGCCGGAAACCCCCAAGATGCGGCTCATCAACTCGGCGCGGAAGCCGCTCATCACCGCCAGCACCACCAGCAAGGCGGCCACACCCAGGGCAATCCCCAACACGGAAAAGATCGTCACCGCCTTGGTAAAGCCACGACGGGCACCCAGGTAGCGACGCACAATTTGGGAGGTGAACGACATGGGCCCTTGCCTATCACACCCGCTTGACAAAGGCCAGCCGAAGTGTGTGGATACACTTAACTTTTCCGTTTCTTCAGAGGAGTGTCTCATGACAAACGAATTCGTGCCCAAAGTGGGGCAGAAAGTGCGTGTACGCCCCGAGGCTTGTGCAACGGGTATTCTTCAGCCCTACGCCGAGTTGGTGGCCACCGTGATGGAAGTGGAGCGTGACCACGAGTACAAAACGCTGCCCAACGGCGGCAAAGCGAAGGAACTTCGTTACCCGATTGGCTATCGGTGGCGGGGCGCCATCATCACCTTCGAGCACGTCCCCAACCGCTTCCGGGTGCCGTTGAGCCAACTGGTGCCAGCATGAACATCCCCCGCTGGTTGCACACGGGCCGGCCGGTCAGGCTGAACCGCAGTGAGAACATCACCTCGGCAAGCCAACGCGCCCGGGCCGAACAACTGCTGATCCACCCCCAACGCGTGGGCCGGGTGGGCGAGGTTTACTTTGAACCCGCCACCCAGCAATGGCATGCCCGGGTTTACTGGCAGGTGCAGGGGGAATGGTACGCCGTGAATCTGCCGGTGACAGATTTTTGCGAAGCTTAAGGGCCCCGTGGTACGGGGCCCTTTACGTTGATATGGAGGCGGTTGCCGGTTACCATGGCCACTGGCCCACGGGCAGTTCTTGCTTGGCACCGGTGCGGCGGTTGGCCCACTCCACCACGCCTTTTTCCGCACCCTTGGGGCCCACCACGGCCTGCCACGGGCAGCCCAGCAGGTCGGCGTCGGCAAACTTTTCCCCGGCCGAAACGTCGCGGTCGTCGTAAAGCACCTCAACCCCCGCGCGCTGCAGCGTGTCGTACAGCGCATCGGCCGCTTGCGTGGTGGTGGCGTCGCTGGCTTTCAGGTTCAGCAGGTTCACCTTGTAGGGTGCCACCTCTTCCGGCCAAATTAGGCCTTTTTCATCGCTCAAGATTTCGGCAATCGTGCCCATCATACGGCTGGGGCCGATGCCGTAACAGCCCATGATGGGGTGCTGCGGCTTGCCATCCTTATCCGCAAAGGTCAGCCCGCAGGCGCTGCTGAAGCGTGTGCCCAACTTGAAGATGTTGCCCACCTCGATGGTTTTGTGCTGTACCAGCTTCTGCTCATCGCCAGGCTGGTAATTGGGCAGGATGCCGCGCAACGCCTCCTGGTCGTCGATGATTTCGCTGTTGATCGCGAAGCGCTCCTGCACCCCCAGCACCTCGGTTGTGCCGGGGATGGCATACACCACGTCCTCGCCGCTGTCGGTCAGGGTTTGGAACTCGTGACTATACTTGCTGAACACGCCGCCCGAGGCATAGGTGATCAGCGTCCGCTCGCCCAAACCAATGCGGCGGTAGATCTTCATGTAGGCGGCCATCACACGGTCATAGAAGGTATCAAGATCCTCTTGCGTGGTATGGAAGCTGTACAGGTCCTTCATGCGGAATTCGCGCCCGCGCAGCAAGCCCGATTTGGCCCGCGCCTCGTTCCGGAACTTGGTTTGAATGTGGTACACCGCCTGCGGCAAATCGCGGTAGCTGTTGATGACGGTGCTGGCCAACGGCGTCACCACCTCCTCATGGGTGGGGCCGAGCGCCAGGTCGCGGTCGCCCGCGCCCTTCAGCTTAAACAATACGTCCACCTTATCCCAGCGGCCGGTCACGTCCCAAATCTCGCGCGGATGAAGCGCGGGCATCAGCACTTCCTGGCTGCCGATGGCGTTCATTTCCTCGCGCACGATTTGTTCAATTTTGGTGAGCACCCGCAGCCCCAGCGGCAGGTAGCTGTACACCCCGGCCATCACCTGATTGACATAACTGCCGCGGGTGAGCAGCTGGGCATTGCGGGAGACTTCTTCTTTGGAAATCTCTTTGCGGGTTTTGAGGAACAGGTGGCTACGGCGCATGGGGGCTTGCTTACTCTCTCACCATTGAATGAACAGAATTGGCGCATACAATGCCGCGTTTAAGCGCACTTGACAAGGCCGCGCTGAGCCCTTACACACCGCAGCGCGTGGCGCCTTAGCTCAGTCGGTTAGAGCAGCGGAATCATAATCCGGAGGTCCTGTGTTCGAGTCACAGAGGCGCCACCATACTCTTGCACCTCAGGCTTCCATCGGGTTATGCTCCCCCTGCCGTTGCGGAATCAGGTTTGATGTGGTTTGCTGCGCAAACTGGCCGGAGCTCCTGTGTTCGCGTCACAGAGGCGCCACCAGATCTAATCGCTCTCAATCTTGTTGGTGGATTTATTGTCAAAATCTTTGCATATCCGCAAAGCTGAGGCATAGTGCGTTGCATGAATGAGACCTCCCTCCCCCAGCAGCTGAAAACCCTGATGGCCCGCCAAGGCCTGCATGCCGCTGAAGTGGCGCGGCGGGCGGGGCTGAGTATGGCCAGCCTCAGCCGCCTGCTGGCTGGGAAGACGGCGCCGACCTTTGAAACCATGACCCGACTGGCGGCCGTGTTGGGCGTGAGCGTGGCCGAGTTTGCCCCCCACGACGCTGCCCCCGCCCCACAGCCGGGCAGCCTGCTGCAAGCCGTGTATTGCTTGGAAAACACCGACCACAGCCCGGCCGCCGCCGCCAAACTGTTGGCCCAAACCGCCAACGGTGCCTGGGTGCGCGGGGCGTATGATGATTTGGCCCAGCCCGGGGCCCCCATGGCCAGCGTGCTGCAAGCGGTGCAGGTGGGCACCCGGCGGGTGGAAATTACCGTGGGGTTCCCACACCAATTGGTGGAAGCGGGCAGCCTGGTGGGGGCGCTCTCGGTGGCCGGCAGCGCACTGACCGGCACCGGTGCCAAGCTGCTGGATGTGGCGATTCCGGCCACGCTGCTGCGCACCTTCCCCGGGCCGCGCTTGGGCGTGCACGGCCTGCGCGACATGACCAACAAGCACGGGCGGCCCCTGCTGATTGGTACGATTCGGCCCATGGCGGGCCTCAGTGCCCGGCAGTATGGCCGGGCGGCGTTCGAGGCCTTGAGCGGCGGCGCTGACATTACGGCCGACCCCACCATGCTGCATGGTTTGGCGGCGCCGCACTGGCGCGAGCGGGCGCGCTTTACCGCCGAAGCCGCACTGGCCGCCAGCCGCGAGAGCAATGAGTTTAAGGCGCACCTGTTCAACATCACCGCCCCCACCCTGGCCCAAATGGAAGAGCGGGCGATGTGGGCGCGCGAACTGGACATGACCATGGTGCTCGTGGATGCCGCCGCGATTGGCTGGGCGGCGCTGCAAAGCCTGGCGGCGTTCTGCGCCAAGGAAGACTTGGCGCTGGCGGCGATGGGCGGACGGGCGCTGTTCGGCGATATGCTGAGCGAACAACTGCAGGCCAAACTGCTGCGGTTGTGTGGCGCCGATATGGTCAGCACCGGCAGCCCACTGCGCGGCAACGTGGCCAACCGCCGCTATGTGCAGGGCGTGTTGGCGGCGTTGCGGGATGACAGCCTCCCCGCCGCACCCGAGGGCGGACAGTACTTGCCGCAAACCTTTGGTGGGTTGGCCGGCGCCATGCCCGCGGTGGGCGGCGGGCACAACCCGTGGCATTTTGCCCGGTTGCTGGATGCGGTGGGCAACCACACCGCCATTCAATGCGGCGGCAGCATGTTTGGCCACCCGCAAGGCGTGGCCGCCGGGGCCACCGCCTGCCGCACGGCGTTGGAAGCGTTGGTGCAAGCCAAGGGTGAAGGGCTCAGCCTGGCGGTGGAAGGCCGCAACGTATTGCAAAAAGCCGCCAAATTTGCGCCCGAGTTGCGCAGCGCGCTCGACCACTTTCAGGAAGGCAGCTTTCTGTTTGGCCTGGTGCAAGTGGGCCCCGGCGGCCCGGGCCAAGCTCTACACGCCAGCGTGCTGCCCACCACCACCAACCCCAGCCCCGCGGTGGCACCCAGCAACGTGCTCACCCCGTTCCGCCGCCCTGAGCCCCCCAAACCACCCACCCATGACCAGCCGGACCAGGAAGACTAACCCATGCGCTTTGAAACCTTTGCCCACTTGCCCCCGCTTTCGCCCCAACAGGTGGAGGCGCAAATTCTGCACGCCCTGCAGCAAGGCTGGCGGGTGCAGCTGGAATTTGCCGACAACCCCAGCAGTGCCGATTTGTACTGGAAAAGCTGGCCAATCCCGCCCGCCCGCATCAACAGCCTGACCAACCAGCCCGAGCCGCTGACCGCCGGTTACTTGGCCGCCCAGGTGGAAGCCTGCGCCCGCCGCCACCCCTATGCCTTTATTCGGCTGAACGCCTTTAGCCCGGCCAGCCAACATACCGAGCTGTGCTTCATTGCCCGCACGCCGCAGGAGGGCCAATGAGGCGGTAACATGCAAAGAATTTGGGGAAATTTTTAATGAATTCAGAGAGTTATTTTGATATTTTATTTATTTTCAATTACTTCTCCGAATTTACTTGCCTTTAGCGACGAGCTGTGCGCGAGATGGTGGCACCTTTGGTGTGCCATCGGCAACCCGAAGCGCCACGCCGAAGCAAGTTTGCGTGGCAGACCAACGAACGTGAAGTGACCACTCCCAATGTCTAACGAACGCCTCCAAGGCACCGTCAAATGGTTTAACATGCAGAAGGGCTTTGGCTTTATTCAGCCGGATGGCTCTGACAAAGATGTGTTCGTGCACATCTCGCAGGTGCAGAAGTCGGGCCTGCAAGGGCTGAACGAAAACCAGCGCGTCAGCTTTGAAATGGTGACCGACCGCATGGGCAAAACCAGCGCCGGCAACCTGCAAACCGCCTAACACCGGTTGCAACTTAAAGCCGCCCCACGGGGCGGCTTTTCCTTAGGTAGGGCGGGGTTGCTGCTTGCTGGGTACCCGGATTTCGGGCGGAAACGGCAAACCGTTAAAGGCCTGGTAGGTGACCAGGCGGCCATCCAAAAAGCCCAGTAAAATAAATATGTACGCAAAGCGGTGGCGCCAAGTCATAATGTTTTATCGAAGGGCGTCCTAACCGGGCTGACAGCCCCCTTGTGGGCCACCGCAGGCCGCAGCTTGGCTATTCGGCCAGGTTGACCACCACGCTTTGCACGTCGTCGTCGGCTTCCAGGGCCTCGATGAACTTCAGCACCTGGGCGGCGTGCTCGTCATCCTTGGCGGCGGTGGTTTGGGTGGGCAGGTAGGTCAGCTCGGCTTCTTCGGGTTCGCCGAACTTGGCGATGAGCGCGGTCTTCACGGCGGCGAAATCGGTGGCGGCGGTGATGATGCGGTGCCCCTCCTCGCTGCTCTGCACGTCTTCGGCCCCGGCCTCAATCGCCGCTTCCAGCACGGCTTCCTCGGTGCCGATCCGGGCGGGATAATCGATCGCGCCGATGCTTTTGAACATCCAGGCCACTGCGCCGTCGGCGCCCACGTTGCCGCCATGCTTGCCAAAAATGGTGCGCAGGTTGGTGATGGTACGGGTGGGGTTGTCGGTCAGCGCGGTCACAATCGCGGCCACCCCGCCGGGGCCGTAGCCTTCGTAGGTGCGCTCGGTGTAGTCGGCGCCGGCGATTTCGCCCGTACCGCGCTTGATGGCACGATCAATAGTATCTTTGTTCAGGTTTTCCTTGCGGGCCTTATCCACCGCCGTACGCAGAGCGCTGTTGGCGTTGAGATCGCTGCCGCCGCCCCCGCGCGCAGCCGTCATGATGTCGCGGATCAGCTTGGTGGCGACTTTGGCCTTCTTCTTATCCTGCGCAGCTTTTCTGTGCATGATGTTCTTGAACTGACTGTGTCCGGCCATGGAAATACTCCTGAATAATGGCCTTCTTTAGCCAACAGGCCAGGGGTTGGTCAAGCGCTTAAAGCTTGCTGGTTTTTTCCAACATGCGCATCCGGCCGCCCCATTCGGCAAACAGCGGCTGGGCTTCGGCCAGCGTGAACCACTTCAGTTCCAGCCCTTCGGGGCTACTCAGCGGCAGCGCATCATCCAGTTCATAGGCAAAGCGCATATCTAGGTGCAGGTGCTCGGGTTCCGGGCGGCCTTGCTTTTGCGTGGCTGCCACGTAGTGGATGTCGAGATCATACACCCCGCCGCCCAGCCACTTGAGTTGGTCTTCCTTCACCCCCACCTCTTCTTGCACTTCGCGCAGCGCCACCTTGTGCAGTTCGCCCACGCCATCGGCATGACCGCCCGGTTGCACCCATTTGTGCAGCTTGGGGTGGTTCACCAACAGCACCTTGCTGCGGGTGGGATTCACCACCCACGCGCTGCCGGTAAAGTGGCCGGGGAAAAAGCAATCGCGAAACAGGCAGCGGTGTTGGTAGAACAATTGCTCCAGCATCAACATTTTATAAATTTGCTCCTGCCCTTCCTTGTCCGGCTGGTAGGCTTGCAAGGCAATCGCGACGTAGTAGCGGGGGTCATTGGTGGCAAACATCGGCAGGCTTCCTCTTCACTTACAACCCTAACGGACCAACCTTGACCGCTTCAACCCGCTGCGCCAGGCCATTGCCACCGGTTTGCACGAACACCCCGCACAGCGTGGCCTCGCCTTCGGCGGGGGTAAAACGCAGCCGCCCAGCTGCCAGAAAGTTGGTCAGCACGCTGGCGAAGCTCATGCCCAGGCTGCTGTGGTAATCGCCGCACATGCCGGCATCGGTTTGGAAGGCGGTGCCACCGGGCTGCAGGCGGGTGTCGCTGGTGGGGATGTGGGTATGTGTGCCCACCACCAAGCTGGCCTTGCCATCCCAAAAATGGCCCAGGCAGGCCTTTTCGCTGGTGGCCTCGGCGTGGACGTCCACAATCAGCGCGTCGCAAGTTTCGCCCAGGCGGTACGTTTCCATCAGCGCTTTGCTGGCTTGGAAGGGGCAATCCAGGCTGCCACGCATGAACACCCGGCCCAGCAGGTTTAGCACCGCCACGCGTTGGCCCTGCGGCGTGGTAAAGGTGGTGTGGCCCCGGCCCACCGTGCCAGAGGGGAAGTTGGCGGGGCGGATCACGCGGGGGTGGGCGGCCAGCAGCTCTTCCACGCCTTTTTGGTCAAACGTGTGGTCGCCCAGCGTGATGACATCGGCCCCGGCGTTGAAAATCTCTTGCGCCGTCTCGGCGGTGATGCCCTTCCCGGCCGCGGCGTTTTCGCCGTTCACCACCAGGCAATCCAACGCGTAGCGTTCACGCAAGGCACGGCCTTGCTTGGCCAAGGCGGCGCGGCCCGGACTGCCAACCACATCTCCCAGAAACAGCAAATTCATGCTGCCTGGGTAGCACGGCACAGCCCGTGCGCGCAACAATCCTGCCACAAGGGCACGCTTTTATCCCTGGTGGTTCTTGACGCTGCCACCCCCAAGCTCTAGGGTTGGCCTCAAGGATATTAACCCTTT
>JADCGN010000083.1 GCA_020249005.1 Alphaproteobacteria bacterium | reverse complement strand
GTCGCGGGCGACGATCCTGACTTCGTCGACTGGTTCGAGGGGGTGGTGATCAGCGGCCGGCTGGCGGACGCCGCCTTCCGCCGCCATTGGGTCGACCCCACCGAACCCCTGGTGCGCACCGTGTTGGAGCCGGCGCACGGGGTGCTCGTGACGTCCGCCACCCTGACGGACAGCGCCGCGGAGGACCCCTTCGCCCTGGCCGAACTCCGGTCCGGGGGGCGCCGCCTGGCCTCGCCACCGGCCCACCTGCGCCTCGCCTCGCCCTTCAACTACGCCGCCTGCGCCCGGGCCTTTGTCGTCACCGACGTCAGCAAGAACGACGCGCGGCAGGTCGGCGCGGCCATGCGCGAGCTCTTCCTGTCCGCGGGCGGCGGCGGCCTTGGCCTCGGTGCGGCTGTAATAGCCTTGCACCCGGCCGTTCAGCTGCTGGACCCGCCATTGGCGCACGCTGCGTTTGTACTGCAATTCCACCACCCGATACAGCTCACGTTGGCCATCGTAATAGGGTACGGCCTGGCTGCCCAACAGCGGAGCAGCCACCTGCTGGTAAGGCCCACGCAACAAGCTCCCCTCCTCGCGCAGCGCTGCCATCAGGGCGGGGCCGTGATCGGGGAAAAATTCCCGCACCGCCTCGGCCTCCAACCAACGTTCCCGCGCCACAAAGCGGGCATCGGCCAAGTCGGCGGCCTGGGCGAGAGGGTCCCACACCACGGCCAACTCATCTTCGGCGCGCACCGTGGGTTCGGGCCCGCTGCCGACCTCCAACCAGCCAATCCCGCACACCAACCCGGCGCGGAAGGCGCGGCTCAGCTCGTGCGGCAGTTCGGTACGCTCGGCGGTGTAGGTCAGCAAGTCGGTCAACACTTGGGCGGCTTGCTCTTCCGCCACTTGGCCGCTGCGGCTACGGAAAACAATGCGGGTACGCCCTGCCACCTCGGTGCCCGCCACGTTGTCGATCTTGGCGGCGATTTTGTTGATGACAATCGCGGGCTGGCCCACTTCGGCCAGCTTGGCCACCTCCTCGGGCGCCCATTGGCTGCCGTCGTAAAAATCCCACGCCAGCTTGGCTTCCTGGCGCCAGGCCAGGTAGGCCGGGGCCTGAACCGCACTTTCAAAATAGCCGCGCAGGCGGCTTAACACTTCAATGGGCTGTTCCATCACCGTTCCCTTCCTGTTGCACCACCAATTGGGCCCAACCGGCAGTGTGGTGGAGCACCACCCGCAAGGCTGTCACCTGGCTCACACCGCCTTCAAAGCCGCCGGCGAAGTCCTCCCATAAGGCCGTACCGTGCTGAATCTGGGCCGGTGGGTCGCAGGTGGTTTGCACTCTGCCGCAGTCGCCCGGTTGCACGGTCAAAACAAACCGTGCGGTGGTGCCGGTCAGCAACACGGGCCGCTGCCGGCCCGTGGTGGTATAAACTAAGGTTTGCGTGAGTGGACTCACCATCGGGCTTGTTCCTCTTCATTGGTTAAACCGTACGCCAATCACTTTCTCGGCCACGTGGGCGACTTAACCCCGTCACCTCGCCGGTGGCGCGGGCCAAGTTCAGGCTCACCACCGCGTAGCGCGTGGCGTCCAGCAAATGGTCATCTTGCTTCACCACGCGGCCTTTGGCGTCGCGCATGTAGGTGCGGTACTCGGCCCACCAGGCAGGTAAGTCGGTAAACACCTTCAGCCGCCCGGTGCGCAGGCGCTCCAGCACCACCATCAGCCCGTGCTCTACGGTGTTGTCGGCCTTGGTGAAATGAAGCCCGGCTTGGGCGTACAGCTCCATCAGGCTCACGCCGTCGCGTTGGCTGGCGGCTTGGCCGGCTGGGTCGCACACCGCCGGGTAAACGCCGCGTGCCAGAATGGCCGCCGCATGCGCGGCGGGCGTGCGTTCGCTCACCGCGTAAGTGTCGGTCACGTACACGGTATCGGTGGCGGCATCATGCGCCAGCCACACCGCGGCGGTGGGGGCCACGAAGCCAAAATCCACGCCCACAATGCGTCGCCAGTGGGGCGGAATGGCAAAGCGCGGCACCGCCACCTCGGCCTCATCAACCGGGTAAACAAGCCCCTTGCCAACCCGTACCTCGCCGTGTTCGCGCGCGGCCAGCTCATGCGCGGGCAGGCTGGCGCGCAGCCGGGCCTGGGCGGCGGCATCCAGGTGCAGGGCATCGGCCCACCCGGCGCGCACCACCGCCTTGCCCGCCTGTGGTACGCTGTGTTCCTGCCCCAGAAAATGCCGCAGCAGCGGGGTTAACCCCAGCAACGGCGTCATGGTCAGCAACAGGTGGCCCTGCACGGTGAGGGTGCGCAGCAGCGCTTCCTGATACACCTCGAGCGGCGGCTCTTCATCCAGGTGCACCACCTGGCGGGCGGTGCCCTGAAAGCTGGCGCGGCCTTGGTCGAAGCTTTTAAAGCCCAGCACGGAAAGGCCCCCGCTGGCGTGGCGGATGCTCACCGTATCCACCGCGCCGCCGCCCTTGTGGCGCTGGGCCACCACGCGGGTGGGTTCAATCACGCCGGGTTGGCTACCGTTGCCCAAGTAGGTACCCTGCAGAATATCCCGCGTGGCCTCGCGCGTCACACTCGCCGCCCAGGCTTGCACCGGGTGGGCAAAGCGTACGCCGCGCCACCAGGGTGGGTAGGCACCACTCAGGTGAAAGGCCACCTCGGCCGCGCCGGCCAAGGTTTTGCCCACCCGGTTGCCAGCCAGAAAGAGCCGTTCATGCGCGGTGGCCCCCGCCGTATGGAACGCCTGCTGGCGCCCATGCGGCCGGTACCACCCCCCCAGGCTGGCTTGCCAGCGTTGCAATGCTGCATAGAGTTCGCTGGTGCTAGTCACAGCGAATGTTCCGGCCCCGCAGGCCGGGGCATTGCCGTTCGCGGTCGCGGGTGCGGTACTCATCGAGGCGGGCCAGCACCCAGTTTAGCAGTGTCATCCAAAAGCCCATGCGCCAACTCTTTCTGTTGCTGTTGTACGTGGTTGATCAGTGTTTGCAGTTCCGCCCAGGTGGGCGGCAGCGGCGGGGCGGGCGGCGGCAACAGCTGGGCCAACCGGGCGTACACCAGCTTGGCGGCGGCCACGTCCCCTTCCCGCGCCCGCAACCACATCGCCTCATCCACCTCGGCCAACACGGCAGCGGCCCGGCTGGGCGGTGTAGGGCTTTCCATCGGCAGAGTTCCTGTTGCTTAAGGCACAAAAAAACCGCCCTCTGGGCGGCGGCTGCGGTTGCACGACTTGGCAACGTTAATAAAAATTTGCCCCAAGCGTTTCAATTTGTCAAGAAAAATCGTTTTAATATTTGTTATAAAACAGAAAAGGCGCCGCAGCGCCTTTTCCCGATCGTTATCAGGCATGATTGCCGCCCCGGAACTTCTCGAAGTTATCCATCGCCATGCCGTGGTAAAAGTTCACCCAAGCTTGGTAAAGAATTCTTGGCGTATCCTGGGGTGAAAACGTGAGCAGTATGCCATAACCTTTGTTGTCAAACATACCCTTAGTGTTTTCATGCGGCAGTGCCGCAAACAGCACCGTACCATCGTTGGCAATGGCCGAACCAATTGCGCCATACCCTTCATCGGCAGCCCGATACTCCCACGGTGCGGCCCTGGCAGGCTTGGCAGGGAATGGCAAATGGGGATGTTCTGCCAATTCCCGCATGGCTTCAAACACCTTAGCCATCGCCCAAAAGCCGCGCCGATGGTTGCCACCACCCGCCGCCGGTTCCCGGAAACGCAACTCAATCCCAATCATGTCATCGAGATGGTCGTGATTGGTGGGCGCCTGCCCTGGCGAAGGCCGCGGTATGAAATGGAACGAAAAGTAGTAGTCGCAGCACAGATACGACAGTCCAATCGCCGCAATCATCTTACCGTTTGCTTGGTAGATCCATTCGGTACGTTGTCGATCTCGGTCTTCAGTATTCGCATAGAATCCAACCTCACGCATGAGGGGTCTCCTCTGGAAAAGCTTACGTCAAAGCATGTATACCCTGATTCGTTTCGCTTGACAAACCCCCCGCCGCACCGCTAAAGCCCCCCTGCACCGCGCCGGAATTCCCTGGCCCTGTGCCCCCATCCCGCCCTGGCGGTGTGGCCCCTCATAACGAGGGAAGTCGCTTTAATAAAGCGGCGCAATACATTGAAAAGAAAGCCAGAATTATGGCCGTTAAAATTCGTCTCGCCCGTGGTGGTCGTAAGAGCCTGCCGGTGTACAGCATCGTCGCCGCCGACAGCCGCGCCAGCCGCGACAAAAAGTTTATCGAACGCCTGGGCTTCTTTGCCCCCAAGGCCCGCGGGGCCGAAGTGCCGTTTAGCCTGAACGAAGAGCGCCTGGCCTACTGGGTGGGCGTGGGCGCGCAAGTCACCGACGTGGTGGCCCGCCTGCTGGTGAAGCACAACGCCGGCCCGGAAGCCGTGCGCACCGCCTTCACCAAGGCCAAGGCGCGCCGCATCAAGGCCGCCGACGTGGTGGCCGCCGCCAAAGCCAAAGGCGAACAGCTGAAGGCCGAGGCCGCCGCCAAGGCCGAAGCAGAAGCGGCTGCCAAGGTTGAAGCCGAAGCCAAGGCTGCCGCGGCGGCCGAAGCCAAAGCCGCGGCCGAAGCCGCCGCGGCCCAAGCGGCTGAAGCCCCGGCCGAGCAACCGCAGGCCTAAGGTTAACGGGATGGCGGGTGACCGCATCAAGATTGGGGGCCTGAAGGGCCCCCATGGCTTACAAGGCTGGGTGAAGGCCAAGCTGTTGCTGGCCGAGCCCGAGGATTTGGTAGGCCAGGCGGTGCAGCTGGAGGATGGCTCCCCCTACCCCGTGCATGCGCTGAAGGCGGTAGGCCAAGGCTTGCTGGCCCTGCAGCTGGCGGGAATAAGCACGCCGGAACAGGCCGCGGCGCTGAAGGGGCCGCTGTACCTGGCCAAAACTGCGCTGGCCTTGGCCGATGATGAGGTGTTGTTGGCCGACTTGGTGGGCCAACCGCTGCTGAATGCGGCGGGAACCGTGTGCGGCACCATCGGCGGGGTTGCCGCACTGCCTGCCGGGCCGGCGTTGCAGATCACAATTCCCCAGCCACCCCCCGCCGAGAAAGCCAAAAGCGTGTTGATTCCGGTGGTGGAGGCGTTTGTCATGCTCACCGCCGCGACCCCGCCGGTGGCTCAGCTCACCCCGTTCGGCGAACAGCTGTTAAGCCTTTAATCACCCCCCAAAGGGCTTGACTTCTCCCTCTCTTGTAGGCTAAAGCGCCTCTATTGCACCCACGGCATAGGGCCGGTGGTGCCAGAATTGTAAGGAAAAGTGACCAAACCGATGATTCGCGTGGATGTATTCAGCAACGATGTGGAACAGGCGCTGCGTCGTCTGAAAAAGCTGATGAACCGCGAAGGTCTCTTCCGCGAACTGCGCCAGCGTCGCTACAACGAAAAACCGTTTGAAAAGCGCGCCCGCGAAATGCGCGAAGGCATCCGGCGCACCAAGAAGGCGGAAAACAAGCGCCAGTGGGAACTGTAGTCTCCCTCGTTGCTTAACAGCCCCCGCCCGGGGGCTTTTTTAGCCCTCAACGGCAACCCTTACCCGGCTTGTCGCTGGTTAGCAGGGTGCCTAACCCTTAAGCGCAGGGTGGCCGGAAAGGGCTTGCAAATTGGCAACACGCGGCTAGAGTGGGCCCATGAAACTCTCCATCTCCCGCGAAACCTTGTACCGTGCGCTGCGCCACATGAGCAGCGTGGTGGAAAAACGTTCCAGTATCGCCATTTTGGGCAACGTGCGCTTGAAGGCTGAAAACAACCGCCTGGAAACCACCGCGACCGATAACGACCTCTGCGTGCAAGGCTCGGCCGAGGCGTTTGTGGATACACCCGGCGTCACCACCGTGCAGGCGTTGAAGTTGTTTGAAATCGTCAGCAAGATCCCCGAAGGCGTGATGGTGGCGATGGAGCTGGACAACGGCGGCAGCCGCCTCAGCCTGCAAGCCGGAAAAGCCAAGTTCAGCCTGGCCACTCTGGGTGCCGAAGCCTTCCCCGACATGAGCAAGGTGGATGGCGGCGTGACCTTTACCATGCCAGCACCCGTGCTGAAGAAATTGCTCGATAAAACCAGCTTCGCCACCAGCACCGATGAAACCCGCGCCTACCTGACGGGTGTGTACCTGCACAGCCTGTTGGTGAACGACCAACAGACATTGCGGTGCGTGGCCACCGATGGCCACCGCCTGGCCCAGGCCGATATGCCCTGCCCGGCCGGAGCCGAAGAGATTCCGGGCGTGATTTTGCCGCGCAAGTGTGTGACCGAGCTGCGCCGGCTGTGTGAAGAAACCGCCGAGGTCAAGCTCACCATCGGGGAAAAGAAGGTGCAGGCCGAGGCTGCCGACTTAACGCTCACCAGCAAGGTGATTGACGCCACCTACCCCGACTACGAGCGCGTGATTCCCAAAAACAACCCGAGCAACCTGACCGTGGCCCGCAAGAGCCTGCTGCAGGCAGTGGAACGCGTGAGCATTCTCTCCCACGAGAAAACCCGCAGCGTACGTTTTAATGCCATCGAAAATGCCCTGGCGCTTTCGGCCAACAACCCCGACCAAGAAAACGCCAGCGAAGAGGTGAAAGCCGATTACGCGGGCGAGACCATCGAGGTGGGTTTCAATGCCAAATATTTGGCCGATATCGGCGGGCAAATCACTGGCGATGACGTGCAGTTCAGCTTTAAGGACAACACCGCGCCGGTGCTGGTGAAGGACCCTGCCGACCCTTCCGCAATGTTCGTGATCATGCCGATGCGGGTCTAGTGCCGCCGCGGCTGGCACTGACAGTTTGGGAGCTTACGGCTCCCTTTTTGTTTGTGCCACCGTGAAAAATTTTTTACACTTCGGCCTTAATGAGACTCCCCGCCTACACTTTAAGCGCTCCTTGTGAATTGGCCGGGATTGGTTTGCACAGCGGGGTGGAATCCCGGGTGCGGCTCAGCCCACGGGCCAAAGCGGGGGTGGACATCCGGGTCAACGGCCAACCGCTACGCCTGGCGCCGCAGCGGATGATCCCCACCCCGCTGCGTACCACCTTGGCCGATGGCGAGGTCATCCTCGCCACCCCCGAACACCTGTTTGCCGCGCTGCACGGCCTGGCGGTGCTGGGGGTGCTGATTGAGGTGGAAGGCCACCCGGAAGTGCCGATTCTGGACGGCAGCGCCCAACCGTGGGTGGAGCTCATCGACAGTGTCGGCCGCGTACCGCTCGCCACCCCACCCGCGCCGCTGGTGGTGCAGCGGCCCGCCACCTACAGTGCGGAAGGGCGGGTGTTACTTGCCACACCACGGCCCCTGGGTGGGTTTGAAGTGGAATGTACGGTCGACTTTCCCAGCCAGCTGATCGGCCGCCAATACTGGCGCGGAGTGATGACCGAAGACGTCTTTCGGACCCAGATTGCCATGTGCCGCACCTTTGCCCTCCAAGCCGACGTGGAAGCCGCCATGGCCGCCGGCTTGCTCAAGGGCGCCAGCTTGGCCAGCGGGGTGCTGCTGACGCGCGAAGAAACCATCGCCAACCCCGAAGGCCTGCGCTGCCCAGACGAACCCGTACGGCACAAGGTGCTGGATTTTATTGGCGATAGTTTCTTAAGCGGCCGTTGCATTCAGGGCAGCTTTAGCCTCACCGCCCCCGGCCACACTGCCAACATCCGCCTGCTGCAAGCGGTGGCGGCGCAAGAAACCTCAACGGGAGAGCCCACCGCATGACCATGGTGCTGGGCGATTTGCTGGCAATGATCCGCCAGGATTACCTGGATACCCTGCGCGCCGTGGCCTATGAGGCCGCCGCCCAAGGTCAAACGGTGGTGCTGGAGCCGCAGGCCACCCCGGCAGAACCCGCGTTGGGAGTGGTGGCATGGCACGATCTGGCCCGCCAGGGCAAGGCCGTGACGGTGACCAGCGAAGGGGTGTTCGCCTTCCCCAACCGGATTCGTTTCGGCTGGGGCGATCCCCTGCCCGGCCAACCCGAGCCCCTGCAGGTGGTGGTGCAGCCGTTTGCCTGGGATGCCATGCCGATCACGCTGCAAACGCCGCGCGGGCAGGTGCTGAATCTTACCCCCTTGGCACAATGGCTGGCACAATGGGGCGCCGAGCCGGACTCGGCCGCCCAAGCCGAAGACGTATTCGGCCGCGAGGTGGTACACAGCCTGCGCCAAACCGGCCCTGCCACCTGGGTGGCCGACCTCGGCACCGCCCCACTAGAAGCCTGGCAGGATTTGCTGGAAGCCCTGCTCGCCGCAGGGGCAAGCCAGGCGATTTTTGGCGCACCGCAGGGTTGACAACGCCTACCCCCACCCCCTATACGCAAAGCCTGGTGGGGCCAATAGCTCAGTTGGTTAGAGCACCGTGTTGATAACGCGGGGGTCGTAAGTTCGAGTCTTACTTGGCCCACCACTTTTTCCCTGAGGGGCCCGTAGCTCAGTTGGTAGAGCGCGTCGTTCGCAATGACGAGGTCAGGGGTTCGAATCCCCTCGGGTCCACCAACATCTTTCCCTCAGCCACAAGGAAGAACCGCAGGCAACGGAGCAAGCCCTTTGGGCCCCACCAAACAGAACTTATAACCGCTGACGGTGCAGCAGCGCCAGACCGAGCGTTCCCTCGTCCAAATAATCCACGCTGGCGCCCACCGGCATGCCCTTGGCCAGGGTGGAAAGAACGGCCTGCGGCGCCGCCCGGTGCACCAGGCTGGCCACCAGGTGGCTGGTGGTTTGCCCTTCCAAGCTCGCACCCAACGCCAAAATCACTTCCTGCACCGGCACGGCCGCCGTACGCAACCGCTGTTCCAGCTGCCCCAAGCTCAGGTCGTCGGGTGAAACGCCCTGCAACGCACTCACCACTCCGCCCAACACATGGTAACGGCCCTTAAATTCACCGCCCTTTTCCAGCGCCCAGATATCCGCCACCGTTTCCACCACGCACAGCATGCTGCCGTCGCGGCGCGGGTCGGTGCAGAGCTCGCACAGGCAAGGCCCAGCCGCATTCCGTGCCGCAATGTTGCCGCATTGGTTGCAATTGCCAAGCTCAGCCTGGGCGCGTTGTAACGCGGTGGCCAACTCGGCCAATTTTTCCGGCGCCGCGAGCAGGCTCAACGCCACCCGTTGGGCACTGCGCGGCCCCAAGCCCGGCAGACGGGCCAGCTGTTTTAACAGCCCGGCCAAGGCAATGGGTTGGGCCATTGTTGGCTAAAACCCTAACCCCGGAATCCCCAAGCCCCCCGTCACCGCGCTCATTTTCTGCTTGGCCAGCGCGTTGGCTTTGTTCAGGGCATCGGTGTAGGCCACCTTCAGCAGGTCTTCCAGGGTCTCAAGCTCGGCAGGGTCCACCACCGCGGGCTGCAACTTAACGCTCTGCACGGTGTGGTCGCCGGTCATGGTCACCGTCACGGCCCCACCGCCGCTGCTGCCTTCCACGGTGGCCTTGGCCAACTCGGCCTGGGCTTGCTGCAGGCCTTTTTGCATATCCTGCGCCTTTTTCAGCATGCTCATCATGTTCATGGTTTCGCTCCTTAAGTCGGTTGGGAAAATACGCTAGTGGGTTTCTTCCACGGCCACCACTTGGGCGCCCTGGAACATTGCCAAGGCGGCAGCCACGTTGGGGTCGGTCGCCACATCCTGCAGCTTGGCGGCGTGGGCGGCCTGGTGGCTTTCCGCCAAGGTGGGGGGTAAAGGCTTACTGCGTTCAGCACTGCCCGCCAACAACACCACCTGCCACGGATGGCCCGTGCCTTTGCTCAAGGCCTCGCGCAGTTGGCGGACAATCTCTTCCGGTTTGTGTAAGCCATTTTGCACATGAATATCCACCACCCGGTCGCCCACACTGTCGCAGCGTACTTGCTGTTCCAATACGGCCGCCAAGCCGGGTTGAGTTTGCCTTACCAGCTTCACCACGCCGGCCCACTCGTTCGGGTCGGGCAGCAGCGCGGGGCTGGCTACCGCCATGGCCGGAGCCGAAGCCTGGTGAGGCGCGGCAACCGGGCCAGCCAGGGGTTGGCTTTCGGCTTGCTTCAGTAACGTTTGCAACGGCGGCAACGGCGCCAGATAGGCCAGCCGCACCAGCGCCATGGCCAAGGCTTCAAACGGCCGTTCGGCGCCCTTCACTTCGCCCACCGCCTGCAACAGTACACTGTAGGCACGGGAAAGCTGCGGCACGCTGAGCTCTGCCGCCAACGGGACCGCATGCCGCCGTTCCAGTTCCGTTAAACGATGGCTGGTGGCCAAACTGGGCACCACTTTCAGGCGGGTGAGCAGGTGCAACGCCTCCAACATGGCCTGCAACAGCGCCAAGGCATCGGTGCCGGCGCCGTACAGGGCTTCGCAGCGGGCCAAGGCGGCTTCCAACCGTTCCCCCAACAACTCTTCCAGCAGTTGCCACACCTGCGCGCGGTCGGCCACGCCCAGCATTTCCTCCACCAACGCCACAGAAACAGCCGCGCCGCTCGCCAGGGCAATCGCTTGGTCGAGCAAGCTCAAGCCGTCGCGCACGCTGCCGTCGGCGGCGCGGGCAATCAGCTGCACGGCGGCGGGTTCGGCCTGCAGCCCCTCTTTTTGCAAAATTTCGGTAAAGTGGGCACCCAAGGTTTCAGCTGGTACGCGTTGTAAATCGAAGCGCTGGCAGCGGCTGAGCACCGTGAGCGGCACCTTCTGTACGTCGGTGGTAGCAAAAATGAACTTCACCTGCGGCGGGGGTTCCTCCAAAGTTTTCAACAACGCGTTGAAGGCGGTATTGGAAAGCATGTGCACTTCATCGATGATGTAAACCTTAAAGCGCCCGGCCATCGGGGCATAGGCCACCCCTTCAAACAGCTTCTGGATATCCTCCACGCTGCGGTTGCTGGCGGCGTCGAATTCCAATACATCGGGATGGCGGCCCAGGCGAATATTCTCGGCTTGCGGGTCATTGTCTGCCCAGCTGGCAGCCGGGCCATTGTCACAATTCAACGCCATCGCCAACAGGCGGGCGGTGCTGGTTTTGCCGGTGCCGCGAATGCCAGTAAGCACATAGGCATGGTGCAGCTTACCGCTGGCCAAGGCATTGGTGAGCGTGCGCACCAGGGCGGGCTGACCAATCAGTTCGGCAAAGGTGCGGCTGCGGTATTTCCGCGCCAACACCACGTAATCGTTTTTGGTAGGCTCCCCCATGGGCCCTTTATAAGGGAAATCGACCTCTCAAGAAAGGAAAAAGGCGGCGGGTGCTGTTAACCGCCTGCCTTTTCCGAAAACAACTCTTTTTTCTCTTCTGCACTCAGTTCGGCGGCGTCCTTAGCGCCCTCCATCGGCCCAATGCTGGCCTGAATCCCTGGCCAGATGGCACTGTATTTGCGGTTGAGGGCAGCCCATGCCAGCTCGTGCGGAGCCAATTCCTCATCGCTCTTGATGGCCTCAATCGGGCACTCTGGCTCGCATACCCCGCAGTCGATGCATTCATCGGGGTTAATCACCAACATGTTTTCACCCTGATAAAAGCAGTTCACGGGGCATACTTCCACGCAATCGGTGTAGCGGCAGTTGATGCATTTTCCGGTCACGACAAAGGGCATGTTGGGGGCCTTTCGCTGCTATTAATGAGGGCGTTGGCGCCAGCTATAAGGCGCCCGTGGGCGGAAGGCAACACCCAAGGCACCGAAGTGGCTGGAAATACCGCTTCAACCCCCCTGCGGCGTTGGCTTTCAGCCTCCCCTTCATGCTAGGTTGCTGGCAATGATAATAAAAAGTTGCCCCACGGTAAGGGTTCACGTTGGCGTGTTGGCCACCCTGATGAGCTGTATGCTGGCCTTCACTGCCCGCGCTGATCGTGAAGCCTTTACGCCCCTGCCTGCCTTTGCGTGGGCGGCGGTTGAACCCGCGGCCGGGGCCGCCGAGCCCCCTCCTGCTGAGGCCGAGGCAGACGCTGCCAGCCACGCCGAAGCCGACCCGGCGAGCAAGAATGACGCCGCGCATAGTGACAGTGGCCACGGCGGCGAAGGCGAAAGCGAAACTAAGCCCAAACCAAAGAAAAGCAAGGGCCCGCCCCCCTTGCCCGAAGTGATGATTGGCGGCCAACGGGTGGAACGGGCCAAAGTGGCCGAAGCCGCTGCCGAAGCCAGCGTCATGCCCGCGGCACTCAACACCAAAAACTACCCACAGCTGATGCAAAGCCGCGTGAGCTTCACCCCCTATGCGCACAGCCCGCGATTTGGCGGCGCCAACGCTAAGCTCACTGTGGTGATTTTTGAAGACTTAAATTGCCTCAGTTGTACCACCGCCAGTCAAGTGATCACCACGGCACTGGGGACGGTGTTTAACCCACCGCCTGCTCCGATCAGTCCTACCGCGGCCGAGCAACCCATTCCCACCCAGGTACTCTGGGTCTACACCCCCAGCAGCCGCTTTGAAGGCAGCAATCTCCCCGCGTTCTACGGCAAAGTTGCCGCCCGCCACGGGCATTTTTGGCCCTACCGGGAAAAACTGCTGCAAAAGCCCGACCGGGGCGCTGGAACCGCGTTTGGGGTACTGAGCGAGCTCGGCATCGAGCCGCGCCTTTCGCGGCAGATCATGCTCAGCGAAGCACGCCGCTTTTACCGCGAATTGGATGGTGACGCCCAACAGGCCCGCATGCTCGGGATCGGCAATCCACCCAGCGTATTGGTCAACGGCATTCGTTTAGGGCAGCACGGCTTGCCGTTGGAATTGTTGCCTGACGTTCTCACTTATCTGCGCAATCGCATCAACGCCGGCATGGCCGAGCCGCTACTCTAGCAACACGCCATGGCAAACCCCCAGCTTTCCAGCAAAGTTGCCCGCGCCAAGCTCAATCAGCTACGCTTGACGTACGAACAACGCACCCATGCCCGTAACCAGGTTCGGCCCGATCCAACCCCCCAACTGCCGCCGCCCGAGCAGTTGCTGATTCCGCTCTCACCCGCGGTGAAGCAAATTTTCGATCACCTGCGCTTCCGGATCGACCAAGACCGACAACGGCTCTTTCAAGCCACCGCCACGGCCACTGCCGAGACAACACCGTCTGCCGCCCCCCCCAACTTGGTGGGCGAGACCATTCCACCTGCGTTGCGCGGGTTGGCGCAACATATCATGGGGCAAAAAACGCTGGCCACTGAACCAGTCTTAAGCAGCAACAGCCCGCATGTGAACCGCCCCGTTTTGGCCTTTTTACAGGAGGAACTTGCTCACCTGAGCGAGATGCAACAAGGCCGCCCCACCACGCCGGCCGCGCTGCTGATGAAGCTCCGCCAAGCCACCCTGGCTTATGGCGAAGGCCGCACCACCGACACCATCACCCTGCTTAAAAACGCCCTGAACGGTGACCCTCATCATCAGGGCATCTTGGCCTGCCTAAGCCAAGTGTTGTACGGACTGGCTGCCACCGGCACCCCCACCGCTCTGCCCGAGGCCCGCGAGTATGCCCAACGCAGTATGATCGCCAGCGAAAAGCAGCGTCCGCCCCGGCTCGAGCTGTATCAATACCTTGGCGCCGTGACCGAACGAGCCTTCAGTGAGGACCGCTGCCTGGAATGGTTGCGCAGCAGCAATCTGCTCAACACCCAGGTTTTGCAGGGCGCGGAAGGTTTGTTGGCCAACCACGGCCTGGGGCTGCGGGCCTGGGGGCTGTTGGCCACCATCCAACCCAGCTTGTGGGATGACCACGAGCTCCAACACTTGGAAAACCTGGTGAGCCACGTGATTGGCGGCGGGGCCCTGTACTTGCATTGGTTGCGGCCCTTGCTTCTCCAACGCATCACCGCCAGCAAGGTGCCCAACGACCACGCCACCACGATCGAGGAGCTGATTGGCACCAGCTGGCAGGCCTATGACGTTATCAATCGGTATTTCACCAACTTTCCGCTGGCACAAACCCAATATGTTTGGTTGGTCAAGATTCGCTATCTCAATACCTTGGCACAACTGGTTCCGAACATTTCCTTCGACCTCACTCTTTGCAATATCGCCCTCGATGCCCAGGGCTGGCAAGACCATGCCTATCCTCACCGAGAAGCCCAAAGCTTATTGGGCGACAGCAGCATTAACTACTGGCGGCTGTGGGCGCAAAGTTTATCGAGCAGCAAGGATCAACGCAAATCGCACCTCTTCCCCACCGAAGAAGCCTACCTGGATGCCGACTTTATCGGTGAGGCCAACACGGTGCTGGAGTCATTGCGTGAGATTGAACTCAGCCACGTCAAGAGCGAACTGTGGGAAGACCTCAAGCCATGGCTGACCCGCTGGCAACCCGAGCACCTGCTCAGCACCGCTACCGGGAGTAGCCAACCGCGTAACCGTTTTGCGCCTTCTCTCACGTTCTTCAACAATCTCTACCGCAAGTGGCAAGAGCCGACGGTTCAATCCTACCTGATGGGCGATGTGGTGGCGGAAGTGGCCAAACGCGGCGGGTTTGCCAGTTGGTCAGAGGCCCTGGCAGCGTTGGAAGGCGCCTTCCGCCTGCTTGATGACCCCGTGCACGGCACCATCGCCGGGCAAAAACGTGCGTTGAAAGAAGCCAAAAAACAAAACCCCGCCAAGTTCGCCAATAAATTCCTGAACCTGGAAACCCCCTCCGGCAACACCATGATGTACAGCTTGTTGCCGTTAAGCCTCTGCGGCGCCATTTTTGCGGCCTTTACGCTCAGCGACAACCTTAGCCAAGCGATAGGCATCTCACTCGCCTTGGTGGGGGTGTGCGGCGTGCTGTTTATCAATATGGCGAAAGACTAACCCGCACCTGTCTGCGCCGGCTTTGCGGATTAGCGTAACACCAAGTCGGTGCGTTCCCAGCCAAAGGTGCCTGGGCCAGCGCTTTCGGGCGCGCGGCCGAAATGGCCGCCGCTGGCGGTCGGCAAATAAATCGGGGCCGCCAAGCCCAGGCGCTCGCGCAGGCCGCGCGGGGTCAAGTCCAACGCCTCCCGCAACCGTGTGGCCAACGCACCATTGCTTAGTTTACCGGTACCGAAGGTTTCCACATACAAGGCCAAGGGCTCGGCCACACCAATCGCGTAGGCCAACTGAATTTCACAGCGGGTCGCCAGCCCGCTGGCCACCACGTTCTTGGCCAGATAACGGGCCGCGTAGGCGGCGCTGCGATCCACTTTGGTGGGGTCTTTGCCGCTGAAGGCCCCGCCCCCATGCCGGGCAGCCCCACCGTAACTGTCTACAATAATTTTGCGGCCCGTCAGGCCGGTGTCGCCCGCAGGCCCACCCAGGGTAAAACTGCCGGTGGGGTTCACCAAAAAGCGGGTGTTGGCGTCAATCCAGCCATCCGGCAGCACCGCGGCCCAGGCCGCCCGCACCAGCTGCTGCAAATCATCGGGGTGGAGGTTGGCGGCATGTTGATGGCTCACCAACAGCGTATGCGCCCGGCGCGGCAAACCGTCGGTGCTGTATTCCAAGGTGACTTGGCTTTTGGCATCCGGCAGCAAGCCATGGTTGTTGGCAGCGGGGCCGTCACGCCGCAGCGCTTCCAAATGACGCAACACGGCGTGCGCGTAATGCAACGGCGCTGGCATCAGCGCCTCGGTCTCGCGGCAGGCGTAGCCAAACATATGGCCTTGGTCCCCGGCGCCTTCGCTCGCCCGATCACCCGCATCCACCCCTTGCGCAATCTCGGCCGATTGCGCCCCCATCACGTTCACAATCTTTACGGTGGCATCGTCAAAACCGTGGTTCACGCCGCCGGTGTAGCCAATCTGCCGGATGGTTTGGCGTACCAGCGCCTCTAAGTCCGGGGTGGCATGGCTGCGGGTTTCACCGGCCAAGCACACAAAATCGGTGGTCACCAAA
Source organism: Alphaproteobacteria bacterium (assembly GCA_020249005.1). Classification (GTDB taxonomy): domain Bacteria; phylum Pseudomonadota; class Alphaproteobacteria; order UBA2136; family UBA6156; genus JADCGN01. The sequence goes on along the minus strand of JADCGN010000083.1, from coordinate 1,355 downwards.
ATCTCGCTGGCCACGCGGGCGTGGGGGTCTTGGGCCAGGTAGGCGTCCAAAATAGCATCGCTCAACTGGTCGGCGACTTTGTCGGGGTGGCCGCAGCTTACGGCCTCACTGGTAAAGAGATACGTATCCATAAGGCCATGCTTCTACGCGCCCCTGGGGTTTGACGCAAGCGGGCCGCTCGCATAAGAATGACCCATCAATGCCCACCCATCACACCTTTCGCTTGCTTCACCGCCGCCGGGTTCACGGGCAGGCGCAGCTCACGTGCGCCGTCAAAGTTCCCACCCAGCTCCCGGCCTGGGTGCGGCAGGCCGTGGCAGCGGCCTGGCCTGCCATCCCCGCCTTTACCGCAACGTCATGGCAGCTCAGCATCAAAGTCAGCGGTGCCGCCGCGGCCGCGGCCGCCAATCAACAGTTCCGCGGCAAGGATTACACCCCCGATGTGCTCAGCTTCCCACTGTGGGACGATGGCTACGCCGGCGATATTTTGCTCTGCTGGCCCAAGCTGCAAGCCGATGCCGCCGCCCAGGGCAAACCACTACCGGCGCACGTGCAGCATTTGGTGGTGCATGCGCTGCTCCATTTGGCGGGCGAAGATCACCTTACCCCTGCCCAAGCCCGCCGCATGGAAGCGCAGGAAATTGCGATCCTCCACCGTTTGGGCTGGCCAAACCCATACCTGATCGGCTAGGCTTTCGGCATCGTCATGAAGCACCTGCTTGCCAACCTGCGGGAGGCCCTGGCCGCCCGCCAACAGTTTTTACACCAAGCCGAGGCCTTGCGCCCGCATTTGCCGCAGCTCTACGCGGCCTTTGCCGAGCGCGAAATGGCGCCGCTCACGCACCACGAACGTGAACTGTTGGAAAATGCCCTGGCCTTTGGTGCGCTGGTGGCCGATGACGTGGCCGTGCCGCGGGCGGAAATCATTGCCGCCAAGGAAACGGCCTCGCTGCCCGAAGTCCTGGCCTTGTTTGCCGAAAGCCAACACAGTCGCTTGCCGGTGGTGGGCAACAGTCTGGATGACTTGAAAGGCTTTGTGCTGCTGAAGGATGTGATCCAGCACCTGCAGGAACCGGCAACCTTCCAACTCAGCGCGCTGTTGCGGCCGCTGACCGTGGTGCCAGAAACCATGCCGCTGCCCCGCGTACTGCAGCAGATGAAGCGTGCCAAGGTGCCGTTTGTGCTGGTGGCCGATGAGTTCGGCGGCACCAGCGGCTTAATTTCGCTCAAGGATATTCTCGAGCAGCTGGTGGGCAGCATTGCCGATGAAAACGCCGACCAAGCCGAAGCAATTGTTTCCTTGGGTGGGCAACGCTACCGCATTCGCGGCGAAACCGCGTTAACGGAGGTGGACC
>JADCGN010000082.1 GCA_020249005.1 Alphaproteobacteria bacterium | reverse complement strand
GGCGGCGGCGGAGGCGGCGGCGGCGGAGGAGGCGGCGGCGGAGGAGGCGGCGGCGGAGGCGGAGGCGGCGGAGGAGGCGGCGGAGGAGGAGGAGGCGGCGGCGGAGGAGGCGGCGGCGGAGGCGGAGGCGGCGGAGGCGGGGTTGGGGTATCACCCTGCGGCTCGAAGAACTCGGTCTTGGGTGGGATGCTGTCGGGGTTACGGTCCACGCCGAACGGGTCACCCACGCGGCTGAAAATGCCCACGCCGGTGCCAATGCCGGTGATCAGGGTTGGAACCAAAAAGCCCCCCCCATCACTGCTGGGCACCGGCAACAAGGGGCCGGCGGCCGGTTCGATATCGTTAAATTCCTGCGGCACCAGCGCTTTGGCGACCTTTTGGCTGCCCACCAGGCTGGCTTCGCAATCTTCCACCCCGGCGCTGTTCACGTAATCCAGCAGGATGATTTTCCCGCCGTTGGGGGTTTCAATGATTAGGTTGCCGCCCTCTTCGGTGCGGGTGGTATCGGCCAGGGCGATGCCTTGCAGCTGCACTTTGGTGCCAGGATTCACCAGGTAGGCCATTTCGGCATCGGCTTTGGGGGCCGGGATCCGCAGGGTGTCGCGTTCGCAGGCGTCTGGCCCGGCGGCGGGCTCAATGTCCGTCATCGGGCTATTGGCAATCCGCCCACCCAACACCACGGTGGCGTCGGCCACTTGGCCAAGTTCCTTCGAAGTTGAAGAATTTTCAGTAACTTGGGCTTTAAGGTGGTCAGCGATGGTCTGTTGCATGGCGCAATTTCCCCGTTGGGTTAATGGTGCATACATAAGTCCCGAACCCTTTATCTGCAAGGGGGTATGGCAAAAATGTCAAAAAAACTTTAGGGATAACTCATGACATTGCGGCTGCCGGTGGTTCCTGTGCTGTTTGGCCCCACAGCCAGCGGCAAGAGTGCCTTGGCCTTACGCTTGGCGAAAAAATTATCCAAGCCATTGATTATAAATGCTGACAGCCGTCAGCTCTACAAGGGGTTTCCAATCCTCAATGCCTGCCCCAGCGCTGCCGACTACGCCGCCGTGCCGCATGCTCTGTATGAAGTGCTCGACCCGCGTACCCGGTTTTCTGCCGCTGACTACGCGAAAAAAGTCATAGAAATTATTGAAAATTCGTTGAAAAAAGGAATGATCCCGGTGGTGGTGGGCGGCACGGGGTTCTATTTGCGGGCCTTGATGGGGGGGCTGAGCACCATTCCGGCGTCTGATCCGGCTATTGAGGCTCTTGTTGCCGCCTTACCTGCGGCCGCACGCTTTGCCGCATTGCAGGTTGCCGACCCTGCCACGGCCGCCAAGCTGCACCCCACCGATACCCAACGGGTGGTGCGGGCGTTAACGGTCTTCCGGCAAACCGGCCAACCTTTAAGTGCCTGGCAAACCGGCGCAGAAGTGCCCCCGTTGCCTTGGCGCTGGCTGAAGGTGGGGCTGAACCCGCCGCGCGCGGCCGTGCATGCTGCCTTGCGCCACCGTTGGGAGGTGACCAACCCCGCCTTAGGCGTGGTGGCTGAAGCCCAAGCCTTGGTGGCGGCGGGCTATACGGGGGAGGAGCCGGGGCTGAAGGGTTTGGCGATTCCGCTCTGGTTGGCCCATGCGCGGGGCGAGGTGGATTTGGCGACGGTGACCCAAAAAGCCTTAGAGGCCGACCGCCAATACGCCAAACGGCAATATACCTGGCTGCGGAACAGCTTTGGGGCTGACCTTACGCTCACCGCACCCGCACAACCGGCGGCGGTGAGCGAGATTTTGGCGCGAATGTCGTGCAAAGGCTTGCCCTGAATGGGGCGCAGGCGTACAACAAACACCGCGTGCAAGAAAGAAGAAGCCGATGTCTCTGACGAACGCCCCTGTGTTCGACCCTGCCTCCCTGCCGTTGGTGGAGGACTATTATGCGAAGTTTAAGGCCAATCCGGCCAGTGTAGGCGCCGAATGGCAGGCGTACTTCCTCGGCTGGGAAGGCGCGGGCGGTGGCGTAGCCAACGCCGCTGGCAGCACGCCAAGCGGTGACGGCCTGGCCGAAGCCTGGCGCACCCGCGGCCACTTGGTGGCGCAAACCAACCCGCTGAAGCCCAACCCCCGCCGCTTGCCGGAACTGGAGGGCGCCGAGGCGGCCAAGTGGCAAGCCCTGTATGGCGGCAGTGTGGGGCTGGAACTGGGCGCGGTGCGCGAACCCGCCGAGCGCGCCTGGCTGCAAGCCTGGTGGGAAAGCAACCCCGCGGCCCCGGATACCGCCACCCGGACCGCTTTGTATGAGGGCCTGTTCCAGGCCAATGCGTTCGAGCAGTTCCTGCATAAAAAATTTGTTGGGGTGAAGCGCTTCAGTGTGGAAGGCAACGATGGCGTGGTGCCGTTGCTGCACCAGTTGGCAACCTGGCATAGCGCGCAAGGCCAAGCGGCGTTGGCCAAATCCATGGTGATTGGGATGGCCCACCGGGGGCGGCTCAACGTGCTCTGCAATGTGCTGCACAAGCCGTTGGCTGAAATGTTCGCGGGGTTTGCCGATACGCTGAAACCGGTGGCCGGAGCCGCCAGCGCGGGCGACGTGAAGTACCACCTGGGCAAGGTGTATGAGGCGCATTACGGCGCCAACGCCATCACTTTACAGCTGCTGTTTAACCCCAGCCACCTGGAAGCCGTGAACCCCAGCGTGTTGGGTGTGGCCCGTGCACGCCAAGAACGCGGCGAGGCGGCGCTGCCGGTGCTGATCCATGGCGATAGCGCGGTGGCCGGGCAAGGCGTGGTGGCCGAATGCAACAACCTAATGAGCCTGGCGCCCTACCGCGTGGGTGGCACGCTGCACCTGGTGCTGAACAATCAGGTGGGCTTTACTGGCGACCCAGCCGACACCTGGGGCACCGGCAGTGAGGCTTACTGCACCGATATTTTCAAGGCGCTGGGCGTGCCGATTTTCCATTGCAATGCCGATGACATTGAAGCCTGTTGGCGGGCGCTGCGCTGTGCGTACGAATACCGCCAGCAGTTTGGCAAGGATGCGGTGCTGGATTTGGTGGGCTACCGCCGCTGGGGCCATAACGAGGGTGACGACCCAACCTTTACCCAACCCAAGCTGTACGCGCTGGTGCGCCCGCACCCCACGCCGGCCGAGGTGTATAAGCCCCAAGCGCTGGCCGCGGGCGTGAGCAAAGCGGCGTTGGAACAGTTGGAAGCCGCCTACACCAAACAGCTGGATGAGGCTTTAAAGGACGCCCAAGCGGGTTACACCCCGAAAGCGGGCAAGGAACCCAGCAAGGCCAACACCCCGGAAACGGGTGCGGAAGCGGGGGCGATCAAAAAGGTGGCCGAGGTATGGGGCAAACCCCCCAGCGGCTTTGTGTATAACGAGAAGGTCAAGAAGGTCATCGATGAGCGGGTGGCCATGTTGTATGGCGAAAAACCGCTGAACTGGGGCGCGGCCGAAGTGGCGGCCTACGGCACCTTGGCGCAGGAGGGGTTGCGCATCCGCCTCACCGGCCAAGACGTACAACGCGGTACCTTCAGCCACCGCCAATGTGTGCTGACCTGCAGCGACACCAACAGCCGTTGGAATGTGCTGAACGACCTCGCCCAACGGGATGGGCAAGTGTATGTGGCCAACAGTGCGCTTTCCGAAAACGCCGTGCTGGGGTTTGAGTATGGCTACAGCCTGATTCAGCAAAGCGGCCTGACGATTTGGGAAGGCCAGTTTGGCGACTTTGCCAACGGCGCCCAGGTGGTGATCGACCAATTCATCGCCAGCGCCGAGGCCAAGTGGGCCCAAACCAGCAACGTGGTGCTGCTGCTGCCGCATGGCTATGAAGGGCAGGGGCCCGAGCATTCTTCGGCCCGCTTGGAGCGCTTCCTGCAGCTGTGTGCCGACAGCAACCTGCGGGTGTGCGTGCCTTCCACCCCGGCGCAGATCTTTCACTTGCTACGCCACCAGGCCAAGCAGACGGAGCTGAAGCCGTTGATTGTGATGACGCCGAAAAGCCTGTTGCGGAACCCGGCGGCGGTCAGCCCGCTTTCCGACCTGCTGCGCGGCAGTTGGCAGCCGGTGCTGCCCGAGGCCGAGGTGAAGCAGGCCAAGCGCGTGGTGCTGTGCAGCGGCAAGGTGTACTACGACTTGCTGGCCAAGCGGGAAGCGGAGAAGCGTACCGATGTGGCGCTGATTCGTGTTGAGCAGCTTTATCCGTTCCCGGCCGAAGCCATTGCCAAGGCGCTTTCTCCCTTCAAACCGAAAGAAGTGCTGTGGGTGCAGGAAGAGCCACGTAACATGGGCAGTTGGGCCCACGTGCGGGAGTACTGGGACACCACCTGGGGCTACCTGCACTATGCGGGCCGCCCGGCCAGCGCCAGCCCGGCGGTGGGCACCACCAGCCGTCACAATGCCGAGCAGGCGGCGGTATTGGCTCAGGTGTTTGGTGAAAATAAGGCTAAGGCCGCTTAACCAACGGTAACGGAAGAAAGTTCTTGCGATGACGACCCGAATTAAAGCCCCCGCCATGGGTGAAAGCATTGCTGAGGCCACCGTGGCCAAGTGGCTGGTGGCCGAAGGTGCGGCGGTGGCGGCCGACCAACTGATTGCCGAGCTGGAAACCGACAAGGTGAACTTGGAAGTGACGGCCCCGGCGGCGGGGACGCTGGCAAAGATTTTGACCCCCAAGGGCGCCACGGTGAAGGTGGGGCAGGTGATGGGGGAAATTGCTGAAGGCGCCGCTGCCGCCGCGCCGACTGCCAAGGCCGAGAGCGCTGCCAGCAACTTGGAAAAATCAGGCCCCGCGGTGCAGAAATTGGCGGCCGAAATGGGCGCTAGCCCGGCCAGTGGTTCGGGCAAAGATGGCCGTGTGACGAAGGCTGATTTACAGGCTTCGGCCCCCGTCGCGGTGGCCACCGTGGCGGCCCCGGCCGCTGTGGCGCCCAGTGCCCCGGCTGCCCCGCGTGTGCTGGGCGCGCGCGAGGAGCGTGTGCCGATGACGCGGATCCGCAAGACCATCGCCGGGCGCTTGAAGCAGGCGCAGAATACGGCGGCGATGCTTACTACCTACAATGAGGTGGATCTTTCCCGCATCAATGCCCTGCGTGAACAATTTAAAGTTTCGTTTGAGAAAAAGCACGGCGCCAAGCTGGGCTACATGGGGTTCTTCACCAAGGCGGTGGTGGCGGCCTTGCAGGAATGGCCCGCGCTCAACGCCGAAATTGACGGCGAGGACATTGTTTACAAGCACCATTACGACATCGGCGTGGCGGTGAGCAGCGACCGCGGCCTGGTGGTGCCGGTGCTGCGCGGTGCGGATGCGCTGGACATTGCCGGCATTGAAAAGGGCATTGCCGATTTCGGCAAGCGCGCGCGGGAAGGCGGCCTGAAGCCCGATGAACTGGTAGGCGCGACGTTTTCCATCACCAACGGCGGGGTGTTCGGCAGCATGCTTTCGATGCCAATCCTGAACTACCCGCAGGTGGGGATTTTGGGGATGCACGGCATTAAAGATCGCCCGGTGGTGGTGGAAGAGGGCGGCGAGAAGAAGATCGTGATCCGCCCGATGATGTATGTGGCGCTCACCTATGACCACCGCATTGTGGATGGCCGCGAAGCCGTGAGCTTTCTGGTGAAGGTGAAGGAATGCTTGGAAGAGCCGAGCCGCTTAGTGTTGGGGGTGTAACAGATGTTTGACGTCATCATTATCGGTGCCGGCCCAGCCGGTTATGTGTGCGCCATCCGGGCCGCGCAGTTGGGGATGAAGGTCTGCCTGGTGGATAAGCGCAAGGAACTGGGCGGTACGTGCCTCAACGTGGGGTGCATCCCCAGCAAGGCGTTGCTAGAAAGCAGCCACCACTTCCATATGGCGCAGCATGGCCTGGGTGCACACGGGGTGCGGGTGCGGGGGGCAGAGCTGGATTTGCCCGCCATGCTCGGCCGCAAGGATGCCGTGGTAAAGCAGCTGACGGGCGGCATCGGCATGCTGATCAAGAAGAATAAGGTGACGGTGAAAACCGGCTGGGGCAGGCTGCTGGGCGCCGGCAAGGTGGACGTGGATGGCGAGGTGGTGGAGGCCAAGCATGTGGTGATTGCGGCGGGCAGCACACCGATTGAACTGCCCTTTGCCACGTTCGACCACAGCACCATTCTGGACAGCACCGATTGCTTAAGCTTGCCCGCCGTGCCCAAGCACCTGGCGGTGATTGGCGCTGGCGTGATTGGCCTGGAAATGGGCAGTGTGTGGGCCAGGCTGGGCGCCAAAGTGACGGTGCTGGACGTGGCGACGCGGCCGGTGGCGATCATGGATGAAGACTTGGGCAACGAAGCCAAAAAGCTGTTTGAAAAGCAGGGGATGACCTTTGCTTTGTGCGCAAAGGTAAGTGGGATTGAGGCCACCAAGCAGGGTGCCAAAATCGCCTACACTGCGGCCGATGGCAGCAGCCAGACCTTGGAGGCCGATAAAGTGCTGGTGGCGGTGGGGCGCAAGGCCGCCACGGCGGGGATGGGCTTGGCCGAAGCTGGGGTGAAGCTGACCGAGCGCGGCGTGATTGAAACTGATGCGCATTACCAAACCAACTTGCCCGGCGTGTACGCGATTGGCGACTGCATCGCTGGGCCCATGTTGGCCCACAAGGGCGAGGAAGAAGGCGTGGCGTTGGCCGAAAGGCTGGCCGGGCAGCACGGGCATGTAAACTACCAGGCCATCCCGTGGGTGGTTTATACCCACCCAGAACTTGCAGGTGTTGGGCTGACGGAAGCCGAAGCAGTGGCCAAATACGGCACTGTGAAGGTCGGAAAATTCAAGTTTTCCGCCAACGGCCGGGCGATTGCGGTGGATGCCACCGAGGGCTTCGTGAAGGTGGTGGCACACCCCCAAACCGATGAACTGCTGGGCGTGCACATCATTGGCCACAACGCCAGCGAGATGATTGGCGAAGCCGCCTGCCTGATGGAATTCAAGGCCAGCGCCGAGGACCTGGCGCGCTGCGTACATGCGCACCCAACGCTGAGTGAGGCGGTGAAGGAAGCGGCCCTCGCCTCACAGGGCCGTGCAATTCACAGTTAGCCGCTTCCTTCAGTGCTTTCATTGATGCGCGCCGTTGGCGCGACGCAGTATGGCAATTGTTAAAAAATGATAAAGATCGCTTGACAGCGGCAGCGACGGTTGCCAGCATACTCAGGCATGAATTGCAAGAAACACACCGACCGATTTATCGCTACCATTTGGGTAGCCTAATTCAGCTGTGGGTGGTGCGCTTCGTGTAAGAGTTTCTGAGTAAATCCAAAAAAATCTTAACCGAGGCGGGCCACTCCCGCCGCAACGCATGAGGTTACCATGGTTGACATGGCCCAAAATGAGCTGGACCTCCAAGAGGCCCAGGAGCAACAGCGTCGCCTACGCCTGGCCAGTGTGGCAGAACCGGTGACAACGCCGCAGGCCGTGGACGTACCAACACGGCACGCGCCGACCGGTGGCAGTGCCGACTTGGGGCCTGACCCCAAGGAACCGGGGTCGTTTCGCTCCAGCTTGTCCACAGGGTGGTAAGATGAAAAGCTCTGCTGTCGCCAAAAACCGCAAACGCACGCCCGAAGAACATCAGGCGCTGAAGCTGAAATCGTTCCAGCAGCGGCTGGAAACGGGCGCGTTGCCCTTGGGCAATCGTCACAGTCAGCTGAAGGACCACCTGGTGGGGTTGTGCCAAGAACTGCAGGAAAGGCTGCGCCGCTGGCGCGACGTCTGCACTTGTGAGCGCATCTGCATGAAGTGGTTGGACTGGCTGCGAGACGCCCTGGCACCGCTGATGCGCACGCTGCCGAAAGGCGAACGCTACCGAACCCAACTGGTGTTCAATGCCGCCGGCTACCTGCGGGCCCAGTTGGAACAGCGCCAACTGGCGCTGCCTTGAACCTGTTTAAATCAAGTGACGATTAAGACCGTGATGGGCCTCCGTTTGGAGGCCCATTGCCATTTATTGGTCGCCCAAGGCTTGGGCAGTTTCCGCCGCCAAGATAGCGGCCAGCCGTTCCACCTGCAAGGCCAAGGGCAGCGTGGCGAATTGTTGTAGAAACTCTGCCCGGGCCGGTACCGAAAGTTGTGCCAACAGCAGGCGCAGTTGCACCTCGGGCGTAACAGGGTAGGTAACCTTGGGCCACGCCATGGCGGTGGGGCTTTCGCCTGGGAGCCGAATTTCCTGCAACAGCAGTAGCCCCAATGGGCTGGCCCAGCGGGTGGGCAAACCTACCTGGGGCGCCGTGGCGGGCAGGGTTTGGGCGTTGGCACAATCGGTGGGCAACTGCGCGGCGTTCAGCCAATACAACAGGCGGTAAAGGTGCTGGAAATCGGCAAGGTTTAAGCCATATTGCCGGCCTAAGCTGGGCGCGCCGAACAGCACACCGCAATCCTTCCTGCCTACGCTTTGGGCCCAGCGCCGGGTGGCTTGGCCCTGGCTGGCGGGCCCAGGCGCCCCGGGTAGGCTGGTGGTCGAAACCGCGCTTACAGGCAACTGGTTGGGCGTGGCCAACAGCCAGCTGCCCTCGGCGGGGTGGCGGTACGCCAACTGGGCTTCGGTGGCTTGGGTGGCCGGGCGCCAGAGCACCTCGCCCGGGAAAGGCAGGCCATTGACTTGGTAGGTGGCTGGGGTGCCGCTCAGGTGGGTGAGGGTGAGGGGGGCTTGGTCGTCCTCCCGTTGATACACCAGCATGGCGTGCTCGGCCACGGCGGGAAGGGGGAGAAGCAGCAACAGCCACAGCAGACGGATCATGGGGGCAGCTTAATCGCTTGATTTCCGCCGCGCAACAGGCTAGGGAGTGGCCCATAGAGGCAAAGCACAAGCAAAGGGGTAAGGCGATGAAAATTTCCGGCGTCGACATTCGGCCTGGCATGATTTTGGACTACAACGGCAAGCTGTGGCGTGTGGCGAAAATCCAGCACACCCAGCCGGGCAAGGGTGGCGCCTACATGCAGGTGGAGATGAAGTGCATCACCGACGGCACCAAGTTGAACGAGCGCTTCCGCAGCGCCGACACCGTGGAAAAGGCCCAGCTGGAAGCCCGCCCGATGCAGTACCTGTTTGCCGAGGGCAGCAACTTTACGTTTATGGATAACACCAACTATGAACAGGTGGCCATTGCGGAAGAGATGCTGGGTGACCAAGCCGTATGGCTGACGGAAAATATGGAAGTGATGGTGGAGTTTTACAACGACGCCCCGATTGCCGTGAACCTGCCCGATAAGGTGACGTTTGAAGTGGTGGAAGCCGATGCGGTGGTGAAGGGCCAAACCGCCAGTTCCAGCTACAAACCGGCCAAACTGGCTAACGGCGTGCGGGTGCAAGTGCCCCCGCACATTGGCGCGGGCACCATGATTGTGGTCAACACTGCCGACGGCAGCTTTGCAGGCCGCGCCTAAGATGGTGAAGCCCGTTGCCGTTAACCCGAAGCTGACGCTGATCCGCAAAGCGTTGGCCAAATGCCGCCCGTTGCTGCTGCGCGGGGTGGGGGTGCAAGCTAAGGTGCAGGTGAACCCCAGTGCCGCCGAAGCCGACATCGTCAAGTTGGAAGCCCAATTGGCCGAGACGCTGAAAGGGCTGTTAGGCGCCACCGGCGTGAAGGTGGTGCGCCACGATGAACCGTTGCCGCCCACCGGTTGGGTGTTTCAGCCGCTGACAGGCCTGCGCAACGCCAAGCACGGCAACCCGTGCAGCGGGCCCGCGTTGGGGTTTGTGCAGGAAGGCAAACTGGCTGCCGTAGGCGTGCTGTTGGCCGAAGCCGAGGACGCCGTGGTGGCCGCTGCCGGGGAAGGCGTGATGGATGATGCGGTGGGCCGCCTGCGCGTGAGCGGGCGCACGCTCCATGACGCGGTGCTGCAATTGCCGATGAGCAGCGCCGACACCGCCACCCTCAAACTGATGGAACACGGCGAGGCGGTGCCCTTCCACACCCGTAAGACCGGCAATGTGCTGGCCGATGCGGTGCGCGTGGCGGCCGGTAAAGCCGACGGCGCGGTTGCCACCCGCCTGACCGCCTTTGAAACGTTGGCGATTGAGTTGTTGGTGAAGGAAGCGGGCGGCACGGCCAAGACTGTGACGACGGCGGCAGGGCCAACGCTGCTGAGCGGCAACGTGAAGTTGGTGGCCGAGCTTAGCGCGTTGTTGAAGTAGTTTTTTTGTCATTCAGAGCGAAGCGAAGAATCCAGGTCTTCTTGAAGGTTTAAAGACCTGCATTACGTAAGCGTTGTTCTCCCTACGGTCGGTTCTTCGGCTAAAGCCTCTGAATGACACGTTCGTTACTGAATGCCTTCACGAAGTGTTCCGCCACCACGGGCGCCAGCGCATATCCTAAACCTCCTAAACCGGCTACGGCCCATTGTTGCGGGCCGACTGGCCGCACCAGGGGCAGGCGTGGGGCGCTGGTGGGGCGGTTACCGACCCAACTCTCTAAAACTTCCGCGGTGGCTAAGGGCGCGAACAGCCGCCCGGCGCGTTGGCGCAATTCAGCCAAGGCCTCGGCTGGCACCGGGCCGGTGAAGGGGCTGGTTCCTTCCGGCAACTTTTGCGTGCCGAGCAGCACGCTGCCGTCCCACGCGGGTACCGCGTAGAGCCCTTGCACGCCGGGGCCCATGCCTACCAGCAGGTCATGCAAGCCGCACGGCGCCAAACAGCAGGCCACGCCCGGGCGCAGCGTCAGGCCGGGCAGGTGCGGGCGGTTGCCCCAACCGGTGGCCCACAGTGTGGGGCCAGCGGGTGCTGCGGTGAGTTCAGTGGCAATGATGGTGACCCCCAAGCGTTGAAACGCAGCCGCAAAGGCTGGGAATAAGGCGGGCAGGTTCAGCTGCCCGCCACGCGGCCAACGGCGATACAGCTGCCTCAACGGCATCTTGGCCAAGGTGGCCAAGCGCGGGGCGAGGGTGGTTTCCCACACCGTACAGCCGTGGCGTTGTAGGTCATCTTGCGGACGCGTGCTGGTGCTGGGCACCAACACGCCGAGCGCTTGGCCGCTGGCGCCCGCGCCCAGGGTACGGGCTTCGTAAAGGGTGACGGCGTGCCCGGCTTCCGCCAGCCCCAAGGCCGCCACACACCCGGCAATGCCCCCGCCAACGATGTGGACGGGGGCGCGGACGGACATGTTTGAACCTAGAACTTGATGCTCAGCTTCGCGCGCACATCCAAGCCCGTTTCATCCAGGAAGCTGGTGACACGGCGGTAGCGCTTGTCGAACACGTTGTCGGCGGCCAGGCCAATCGTCATCTCGCGGAACATGCGTTGCTTGGGCTTGAGCTCGGTAAACAGGCCATGCACCACGTAGCCTTTGCTGGCGCTCACCAGCAGGTCGTTGCGCGGCACGCGGGTTTGGTTGGTGGCAGCCTCCATCGTCCAGCCGGTGCGCCACGTGCCCACCTGGTGCTCGGCGGTACGGCCCAGCGTGGTGTTGAGCTTCAAGGGCGGCACATCCAATAAGGGCTGATTGGCGGTTTTGTTTTCGCCGCGCGTGTAGCCCACCGCCGCATTGCCGAACCAAGTCTGCCCGGTGTAGGCGGCGGAAAGCTCGGTGCCGTAGGTCTCGGCCTTCGGCACGTTGCGGAACTGGAACTGCGTGGCGTTGATGCTTTGGCGCTCGATCAGGTCTTTCAGCATGGTGTGGAAAAGGGCGCCACGCAGCACCAATTGGTCGTCACCATCCCAGCCCAGGGTGCGCACATGGTTGGCGCCCACTTCGGCAGTCAGCGATTTTTCCGGCTTCAGGTTGGCGTTCGGAATCAGGGTGAGCGGCCCGCCCAAGGTGCCGCCCGAGAAGGCTTCGGTTAGCAGCGGGGCGCGGAAGCCTTGGCCGAGACTGGCGAAGAGGCGGGTGGCGTCGCTTAGGCGGTAGCCCGCGGCCAGTTTGGCGGTGGCTTGGCCTTTCTGGTTGCTGCGGTTGAGCGTGTCGCCCTTCAGTTCGTAGTGCTCGTAGCGCACGCCGGGAGCAAGATCCCATTTCTCTTGGGTCATTTCGTTTTGCGCAAACACCGCCCAGTTGGTGCTGTCGGCATTCGGGAACAATTCCTTCCGGTTGGTGCCGGGGCGCACGCCGCGTTGGTCATCGGTGCCGTATTCGGCGCCCAGGGTTACGGCATGGTTCAGCCCCACGGCGGTAAAGCGGCTGGTGTTTTGCAGATCCAGCCCCTTGTTGGTGTAGCGGGTTTTATCCCGGCGGCCTTTGCTGGCGCCGTTTTGCGTCACCACCTCGGTAATCATGGTTTGGCCAAAATAGGCTTGGGCGGCTACATCCACCAACGGGTTGCCGCTGGGGCTGTGGGTGATTTTGACCCGCGCGTCGTTTTGGTCGGCGCGGCGGTCGGTATTCAGGCCGGCGAAGGGGGCTTTGCGCACCGGGTTGCTGGTGCTGTCGCCACGGTCGTAGCTGTTGGCCAGCGCCACTTGAATGGCGGTGGCATCGGTGGGGGTGTAGGTGCCCTTCACGAAGCTTTGGCGGGTGTTCAGGTTGCTTTGCGGCAGCTCAACATCGCGGCCCAGACGTACGTTGCCCATGCTGCTGAGTTCTTGGAAGGCCAGCAGATCCAGTGTGTTGGTGCGCCCGGCCACCGCCACGTTGGCGCCCAAGCTGCCGCCGTTGGTGCCGCCGAACGCTTCGGTAGCATAGCCAACCTTTTGCCCGGCCGCTAGGTAATCGGCGGCATCTTTGGTGACGATGTTCACCACCCCGGCCAACGCCCCGCTGCCTTGCAGCACGCTGCCCGCGCCGCGCACCACCTCCACCTGTTTCAGCAGGCTGGGCGAAAGGAAGGTGCGGCCTTTGTACTCGCCGCGGAAGTTGCGGCGTTGGCCATCCACCTTCAGCACCACGCGGCGGTCATCCAGGCCGCGGATGTTCAGCTGCTCCACGCTCTTGCGCGTGCCCACCTGCACGCCTGCGTTGGGCAATGTTTGCAGCGCCTGGCCCAGGCTTTGCGGTTGGCTTTGCGTGAGGCTGGTGCCGCGCAGCACATCGGCGGAAGAAAGCGCATCCAGCAGCCCGCGCTCGGTGCGCGTGGCGGTGGTGAGCACCTCGGGCAGCGTGGTGGTTTGGGCGTGAGTGGTCAGAATCGTGGAGGAGAGAAGGGCAGTGAGCAGAAGTGTATTTTTCATAACCGGCGACTTACTCCCCTAACAACAAAAAGGCAACAGTTGTGGATAAGTTGGCGGAAGCGGTGAGATTGCCCCGCGGCCTACGGCGTGCGGTTCTTCTCACCGTGAGAGAGTTGTGCCTCCAGAAAAATTGGCGGAAGCGGTGAGATTGCCCCGCGGCCTACGGCGTGCGGTTCTTC
>JADCGN010000081.1 GCA_020249005.1 Alphaproteobacteria bacterium | reverse complement strand
GCGCCTTTGTGGCGTTAATTGGCCAACCCAACGCGGGCAAAAGCACCTTGCTCAATGCCTTGGTGGGGCAGCGCGTGGGAATTGTTTCCGCCAAGCCCAACACCACGCGCTTGCTGGTGCGCGGCGTGCAGCAGGTGGGGGCCACGCAATTGGTATGGCTGGATACGCCGGGGCTGACCAGCCAACACGGCAGCGCCAAACACGGCTATGACCGCGCCCTGATGCAGCAGGCCGCCACCGCGATGAGCGAAGCCGATGTGGTGGTGGTGGTGGCCGACGTGACCAAGGCGCTGAAAGATTTTACCCAAGAAGCGGCGTGGTTGGCCCAGGCCCAAACGCAGCAGCAGCCTGCCGTGTTGGCGCTTAGCCAGGTGGACAAGCTGAAGGACAAACGCGCGCTGTTGCCCTTCTTAACCCAATTGAACGAACAGTCCTGGGCGGCGGTGGTGCCACTTTCTGCCGTGAAGCAGCTGGCCGTGAAGGATTTGGCCGCCGCGGTGGCCAAACGGGCACCGGAAGGGCCACACCTGTTCCCGGCCGAGATGGTGACCGATCAACCGCTGGCTGAACGCCTGAGCGAGCTGACGCGGGAACAGGTACTGCGGCAATTACAGGCCGAAGTGCCCTATGGCGTGCAGGTGCAAACCGAGGAAGTGCTGCCGCCGCAAGATGGCGCCCCCTTGGTGGTGCAGCAAACGATTCTGGTGACCAAGCCCAGCCATAAGGCGATGGTGCTGGGGGCAGGCGGGCAGCGCCTCAAGCAGCTGGGTACCCAAGCCCGCTATGCGATGCAGGAGGTTTTGGGGCAAGGCGTGCGCCTGGAGTTGCAGGTCAAGCTGCTTAAAAACAAGGCATAACCAGACTTTTGTGGCGTGCCATTGTGGCCACAAGGTGGGCCTTGGAAACGGACCATCAGACGCTTCACGCTATCATGGCGCCGTCCTCTTCCGTAGAATAACCAACATGCCCAGTTACAGTATCCTTCTCATGCGCACCGATGCCACCGACCGGCGGCCGTGGCGCATGAACATTGGCCGCGTGACCTTCTGGTTGTTGGTGGTCACCGCCTGTTCTCTGCCGGTATTGGGTTTTTTCGTGTCGGTGGGGTGGATTGCCCCCAATTGGTTGCGCTTCAATATGAACTCGATGAAAGAAGCCGTGGCGGAAGCGGAAGCCACACTGCAGCCGCTGCAACAACAAAATGCTCAGCTGGCCGAACGTAAAGCCGCTTTGGAACAGCAAGTGGCCACCATGCGCAGCCAATTGGCCGAAGCGGAAACCAAAGCCACCATGGCCGAAACCGCGCGCACTGAAGCGGCCACCCGTTTGGGGCAGCTGGAAGCCGAGGTGGTGAACCTGAAGCAAGCGGTGGCCAAGTATGAAGCCATGCTGAAGCCCAAATCGGCCGGTCAGCGCGAGCTGGTGCAATGCAATGACCTCACTGCAGCTGTTAAGGCAGGTAAGGTAAATTATTCCACCAGCTTCTCACGCGCTCGGCGCGACGCCAAATTGCCCGACAAACTCACCGTACAGGTGCGGGTGGCGCAAGGGGATAACGCCATGCTGTTGGAGCAGGCCAAGCAGAATGCCAACGTGGTGAACCACACGTTGGAAATCGCCAAGTCACCCAAAGTGCAGGGGAGCATCGCCTTAAACGCCAATCAAACCGGCGGGATGCGGATGCTGGATTTGAAAGTGATGGATGGCAGCAACCAAGTGGGCTATTGCTGGAAGAGTTTTTAGAGCTGCTTGAACCAACGCATGAGTTCGCGACGGCTGGTAAAGCAGAGGACTTTCTCTGCGGGGTATTGTGCCAACTCATCGACCCAGCGTTGCCGCTTGTCGCGCCGCCACCGCCAGACCCAGAATAAAAAATCCCAAGTGAGTCGTTCTTCAAAGCCGGGCGCCAAGTCGGCGCGGGTCCGTAATTTTAGTCGATGGAGTAAATGCCGTTGAATAACCTGGCGCAGGGAAAATAGGGTGCCGTAATCGAGAAAGATCAGCCAATCGGCCCGTTGGCGCAGCGTGGTAGCAAGCGTGAAATAGACGCCGTCAACCACCCAACGCGGTTGTTCAGCCAGCTCATGAAAGCTGGCAGCGATCGCCGTTTCATTCTTGAGTATCCAACCGGGCTCGTGGGCCAAATTATCCAGGTGAATGACCGGTAACTGAAACCGTTTCCCAAGCATCTGGGCCAAGGTGCTTTTGCCCGCTCCGCTGGTGCCGACAATGAAGATCCGCTGTGGTTGCATGAAAGTACGCTACACGTTGAAGCGGAAGTGCAGCACGTCGCCATCCTGCACCAGGTAATCCTTGCCTTCCATGCGGAGTTTGCCCGCTTCTTTGGCGCCTTGTTCGCCCTTGCAGTGGACGAAGTCGGCGTAGGCAATGCATTCGGCCTTGATGAAGCCCTTTTGAAAGTCGGTATGAATCACCCCGGCGGCTTCCGGCGCGCTGGCACCCTTGCGCACGGTCCAGGCCCGCAATTCCTGCACCCCGGCGGTGAAGTAGGTGATGAGCCCAAGCAGCGCATAGCCCGCCCGAATCATCGCATTCAACGCCGGTTCGGCCAGCCCTAGGTCACGCAAAAATTCGGTGCGCTCTTCGGTGGGCAACTGGGCCACCTGGGCTTCAATTTCGGCGCTGACCACCACGCAGGCGGCCCCTTGGCTTTGGGCGTAAGCCTGTACCTGGCGGGAGAGCGCGTTGCCCGCCGCCGCTTCGCTTTCGCCCACGTTGGCCACGTACAGCACGGGTTTGGCGGAAAGAAAGCCCATCTGCACGGCGTATTTTTTTAAGTCGGGCGTGGTGAGCAACGGGCGTACCGCTTCACCCTTACCCAAGGCGGCCAACAGCGGTTGCAGCAGGGCCAGTTCCTCGGCCGCGCCTTTGTCGTTCTTGGCCTTTTTTTCAATCGCGGCCAAGCGTTTTTCAGCGGTGCTGAGGTCGGCCAGCAGCAGTTCGGTTTCAATCACCGCAACGTCGCGCAGTGGGTCGATACTGCCGCTGACATGGGTCACGTCGCCGCCAAAGCAGCGCACCACATGGGCGATGGCGTCGCATTCGCGGATGTTGGCCAAGAATTGATTGCCTAGCCCTTCGCCCTTACTGGCGCCTGCCACCAGCCCAGCGATATCGACAAAATCCAGCTGCGTGGGCACTACTTTATTGGGCTTCACCAAAGCGGCCAGGGCCTCGAGGCGGGCATCGGGCACCGCCACCCGGCCCACGTTG
>JADCGN010000080.1 GCA_020249005.1 Alphaproteobacteria bacterium | reverse complement strand
GGTGGTACCGCCCACGCGTTGCGTGAAGGCGGGGATTTTTTCCAGCAACGCCGCCAGCTTGCCCACTTCCTTGCAGGTGTGCAGGTCGCCGCGCTCATCCAGCGCCGCCACACCGGCGCTATCATAGCCGCGGTACTCCAGGCGGCTAAGGCCGGTGGTGACAATTTCTAACGCCTTGGGGTTGCCAACGACCCCGACAATTCCGCACATCGGTAACGTTCCTTTTCGGTTACTTGGTTTTGGCGTAGCCGGGCTTCACCAGCTGCTCTTTGGCATCGGTCACCAGGCTGTAGGCTTCGGTGTTTTTGCGAATGATGGTGCCCGCCCCCGTCATCGTACCCTCGGCCAAGGTCACCGGTGCCACCAGCACGGTTTGGCTGCCCGTGCTGGCATGGTTGCCAATGGTGGTGCGGCTCTTCACCTTGGTTTTGCTGTTGTAGTTGGCGGTGATGGTGCCCGCCCCCAAGTTCACCTGCGCGCCCACATCGGCATCGCCGATGTAGCTTAAATGGTTGGCCTTGGTGCCTTGGCCCAGGGTGCTATTTTTCACTTCCACAAAATTGCCTAAGTGCACGTTTTCACCCAACACCGTGCCGGGGCGGGTGCGGCTGTAGGGGCCAATGATGGCGCCCGTGCCAACCTGGGTGCCTTCCAGGTGGGTGAAGGCGTTCAACGTGGTGCCGCCCGCTACCGTTACCCCCACGCCGCACACCACAAACGGGCCCACCACACTGTCGGGGCCGATGGCCGTATCGTGGCTGAAGAAGCAGGTTTCCGGGCCGATCAGCGTGACGCCGCCATCCATCAGCTCTTTGCGCTTACGGGCCTGCCAAAGCGCGTCCATCGCGGCCAGTTCGGCGCGGCTGTTCACGCCCATTTCGGCGCGTTCGGCGGGCACTTTGCACATCGCCACCGGGGTGCCGTGGTCGGGTGCCAGGGCCACGATGTCGGTGAGGTACAGCTCGGCCTGTGCGTTGTCGGTCTTAAGTTCACGCAGCAGCGGCCAGAGCGCGGGGCCATGCACCGCGTAGATGCCGGGGTTGGCGGTCTTCACCTGGCGCTGGGCCTCGTCGCAATCCTTTTCCTCCACAATCCGTACGCGGCCGTGGTCTTCAAACATCCGGCCGAGGCCAGTGGGGTCGGCCACGGTGGCGGCGAGCAGGGTCAGCCCCTGCGCATTTTTGGTATGGTGCTGCGCCAACGTGGCCAGCACATCGGGGCGCAGGTTCAGCATCACGTCGCCGTACAGAATGATGATCGGCCCCTGGTGCGCCCCCAGCAGCGGCTCGCACACCTGGACGGCATGGCCGGTGCCCTTTTGTTCGGTCTGGCGGACAAACTCGCAGCCAGGAAAATGGGCGTTGCAGTAGGCCTCCACCGCGTCGGCGCCGAAGCCGGTAATCACCACGGTGCGGGAGGGTTTCAGCGGCTGCAGCGCGGCCAGCATATGCCCGAGCATCGGCCGCCCGGCAAAGCCGTGCAGCACCTTGGGCTGCGTGCTCTTCATGCGTGTGCCCTTGCCGGCGGCGAGGATGATGACGGCGAGATTGTCGGGATGCGTCATTGCGAGGAGCTCTCCTGTTGAAAAAGAGTTTAAGGTTTAAGCGACGAAGCAATCGGGAGAGGCATCGCTGCGTCCCACCCGATTGCTTCGTCGGGAATCATGGTATGGCCGTGAAGCAGCATCGGTTCTCCTCGCAATGACGGCTACCAGAGTACCCGCAACTGCGGCCAAATCCACCCCCAGAAATACCAAATGCAAAACGCTTGGGCGCCCAGCACCGCAAACAAGGCATTGTTGAATTGCACCTTACTTTTCTTGTGTGCAAACAGCCACCGCCCTAGGAAAAAAGCCACGGTGCCGCCGGCAAAGGTCAGCAGCAGCAAGGTCAACTCCGGGGTGCGAGAGAGTTTGTTTTTGGCGGCGAATTTGTCCTTGCCCATCAAGGCCAGCAGCATCAGGTTCACGCCCAGCAGCCACACGGGCAGGAGGGGCAGGTTCAGGCTGGCGTGGTAGGCGTAGGTAAGGGCCGCGGGAACTCCCAGGCCGAACAAGAGCGAAAGCAGTACATTCATTGCGGCGTACTGTACCAAAAGCCTTGGCGTTTGGGAGCGCTTGCTTACGAATTAAGCAGCTTGTGGCGGCGGCGCACCACCGTGTGGGCTGAAGCGTCGCTTGTCTTTGCCCGAGACGTGCGGTTTTGCCTGGAGATTGCTAGGGTTTGGCTATGGTGAAGCGTCGCTTGATGTTGCTGGTGGCTGTTGGGTTGCCCGTGGCGGCGTGGGCCGAGCCAGCTGAGCCGATGGCGGCCATTCAACCGGCCCAAGGTTTGGTGAGTGCGGCCCCCACGGCGGCCGAGGCCGAAGCGGCGTTTCAGGCCGCACGGGATGCGTACCGGGCCGTAGCGGCGGGGGCACCCAATGCGCAGCCGGGTGAACTGGAAGAGGTGGTGACCCCCACCACCGTGGCGGTGCCCGGCGGGCGCCCGGAAAACGTGCCGTTGGACGAGATTAAGCTGGTGATTGACGTAGAAAACGCCACGCTGCGTCAGGTGGTGACCGACGTGGTGGCGCAGGCGGCGCAGTACAGCGGGCCGTGGCGGGTGAAGTGGCGCCTGAAGCCGGAAAACATGGGCTTGCTGGATGAGCAGGTGAACCTGACGGCCGAAGCGCCGTTTGGCGAATTCTTCGGCTTGCTGAGCGAACGGGTGAAGAACCTGACGGGCACCCAGCTGTTTGTGACGGTGTTCGGTGGCGCGCGCGTGATTTTGGTGGCGGATACATATTATTAGGGAGGCCCGCATGAAACGAATTTTTGCACTCCTGCCGATTCTGCTCTTGGCAGCCTGCGGTGCCAGCTACAATGATGAGGTGCGGGCCCCGACCGAAAAGGAATTGCAAGAAGCCCGCAGCATCATCGCGCCGCCCAACGCGTTGCGGGAAGGGGTTTTCCACATGCAGCGGGTGCAAACCGGCAGCACCGTGCGGGTGAAGGACCAGATTGTACTGAAGAAGCCCGATCTGCCACCGTTTGATGTGGCCTACATCGGGCGCGATTTGGAAAGCGTGGTGCTGGAGTTGGCCAATGCGGCCGGTGAAAGCGTGGTGCTGCCGCAAGGCCTGCGCAACCGCACCATCACCGTGGTGCACAGCGGCGCCAACTTTCAGGAAATGCTGGAGCTGGTGCTGGGCAAGGCGGGCTATCACTACAACTACGTGAACGGCATTTGGTACATCACGCGCTACCCCGTGCGGAATTACCTGCTGGAAATTTCGCAAAGCGACCGCAAGGGCAGCTTGGTTTCGCGCGCCGAGCTGACGCCCGAACTGGCCGCCGGCACCACCACGCAAGGCAGCGCGAATGAACTGGACACCGCCTATAGCGATGAGGTGTGGAAGCAGGTACGCGAGACCTTGGCGGAATTGATTAAGGTGGGTGACACCAGCACGGGTGGCCAAACCGTGCAGGCTACTGGGGTGAGTGCGAACGGCACGTTGCTGAATGGCCAGAGCGCGGCTGCCGCGATGCCCACCAACAACGGGCTGCTGCCGCCGCCCAGTGGTGTCTCGCCCAGCGACAGCAGCCTCTTCCCGCTGGCAGCGGGGCAGGCCAGCATCGTGACCGATAGCAACGCGCTGCCGACGGTGGCCACCCCGCAGAGCAACGACCACACCGTGGTGGAAGACAACGCCTCGCCCTGGTTTAAGCTGACCGAAAGCGCCGGGCTGATTACCGTACGGGCCAGCCCCGAGGCGCATCGGCAAATTGAAGAATACTTGGAGCAAGTGCAGGCCAGCGCACACCGCCAGGTGGTGGTGGAAGCCCGCATCGTGGCGTTGATTAAAGACAAGAACACCAGCCGCGGCGCCGATGTGCAGCTTAACGGCCGCGACGTGACGGGCAGTGCGCTCAACCGTTTGGGCTTCTTTGCCAACTCGCAGTCCACCCTTTCGGCGGCGGGCGCCACGGTGCAGGGCGGGTTCTTTACGTTGGCCAGCCGGGCGGGTGACATGGCGCTGGTGCTGCAAAGCCTTTCTACCTTGGGCGATGTTTACACCATTTCCAGCCCCAACCTGGTGGCGCGGAACAACCAAATTTCCCGCGTGGCGGTGACCCGCCAGCTGGGCTATGCGGAAACCGAAGTGAACCAGAACACCACCAGCACCGGCGACGTGGTGATCGGTAGCCGCCAAGACCGCGCCAAATTCAAGAACAGCGGCACGGTGATGTCGGTGTTGCCCTTCATCGGCCGCAACAATGTGCAGCTGCGCTTCCGCCTCTCGCTCGCCACCAAGGCGGGGGAAACCCAAATCCGTACCGCGATCGGCGGTGGTACC